>NZ_JBGFCF010000010.1:0-170484 GCF_041205445.1 Falsihalocynthiibacter sp. CO-5D18
TCTCGCCCCCCGACGAGGCCTATGCCAACAAAACAGAACCAATGAGAGTAGCAGCCTGACATGAAACCCTGATCCACCTTAACTAGGCTGCAAACTGGTCGAAAACTTAGGACCACCTCTGTCTACTGCAGTTATTCTTGTCAACTAACAGACGGAACACCGTATGGGCGACGACATGATTGCTATATCGGAAAACGTGGTCGGCGAAGTTGTATGGTCCAGCCATAAATGGGATTAAGGGGCGGAAACCGGATATTCGCTGCGGTGGGCGCCAAGGTCTGCTGAGCAGACAAAGTGC
Source organism: Falsihalocynthiibacter sp. CO-5D18 (assembly GCF_041205445.1). Classification (NCBI taxonomy): domain Bacteria; kingdom Pseudomonadati; phylum Pseudomonadota; class Alphaproteobacteria; order Rhodobacterales; family Roseobacteraceae; genus Falsihalocynthiibacter; species Falsihalocynthiibacter sp. CO-5D18. The sequence goes on from NZ_JBGFCF010000010.1 coordinate 299, forward strand.
CTATTCTCCGCACCCATCCTCAATGACGGGATTCAGAGCATCGTAGCTGAAGCGAAAAGCGATTGTGGTCAAATTCAGACCCTCAGGGTAGGTGCGTGTTAGGATTTCTGGATTTATGCACCCAGACTTTGAGCGGCTCTGCGAAAGGGAGTTTTCCAAGTGGTGATGCAAGTCAGTTTTGTGTCCCAAACCACCGTGTGAAACAAGGCTGATCCCTTCAGTAAGGTTTCACGCGGTGGTTGCACTAATTTTAGTCGATCTGATCGAATTCTGGGAAGGTCCAGCTTCCGTCGAGGATCTCTTCCCGGGGCTCATAAAGGCGGGTGGCGTAGTTCCAGCCTTGCGTGATGGGGATGCAGTTCAACCGCCCATCTTCGCAGTCGCCAAAATGGAGCGTGAAGGACCCGTCATCGTTTGGCTTGGCTGTGAAGTTGTTATAGCTGTTCACACCCATATCATTAGCCTCCAAATAACCGTCGGCGTTGTAGACGGTAATGGACCAGAACGCGTCCACCGGCACGTCCTTGACCGTCACCGCGTGCGGGGTGTTGCCGTCGTTGGCGGCCACGCTGACAAAAACATAAGACGCTGCGGTGCGCGGCAGGCCGCCCCAACCTGCGGCGGCGCCGACAAGGTGGTCAACCGGGCGAGTCTCGTCCTTGCGACCAAACGCATAACTTGCATCAAAGCCAAGGACGGCAATGTCGTTCAACGCCTTGCGGGCCACGGCGAGGTCGTCCTGATCCCAGTCAGGCGCCTCGAATGGTCCGTTCCCCCCACCGCGAAGCTCTATCGCGTCCTGCGCGGTATTGGCCTTTGCGATGTCGTCAGTATCTGTGACGTCAGCAAAAGTGCGGAAGGCCACGATGGCAAAGCGGGTGCCGACCTCTTCTTCAGTCAGCTTATAGGTTCCGGGCTGTGCCTCGGCGAACAGGTAGTGATCCTGACTGATCACATGCATGGACTGATAGCGCCCGCCCACTTCGGGCAGGGTAATCTCTACCGGTTCAGACAGATCCAGCAGGGTCGCGGAATAAAGCGTGTCCTGATTCATCCGAATGACGCTTTGGTTGCCTGGCGTGATGGGGTCGCGCACATGGGTGATCTCCCCGAAATCTACACCAAAGGATTCCATTTGCGCCCGGATCATGTGATCGCTTTCGGCGCGCACAAAGGTTTCGACTGTGACGCTTTCGGCAAAAGCCAGCGTCGGTGCGCAAAGCGCGAGGGTTAGTAAAGCTTTCATAGTCATTTCCTTTTGCACTTAATCAATTCACAGGCTGGGCGGCAGGGAAACTCCAGCTTCCGTCGAGAATTTCAGGCGCCGGACGATAGAGGCGCACGGTATAATTCCAGTCCTCCATGATCGGAAGGCAGTTGATCCCGCCGTCGTCGCAGCCACCCAAATGCACGGTCATGCTACCGTCGTCGTTGCGCTCCCCAGTGACCGAATTGATGTTGTAGGCATCAAGGGCATTTGGCTCGAAGAAGCCGCCCGAATTGTAGAGGCTGATGGACCAGAACGCCTCCACAGGGACGTCCGCGGGGACCTCGATTCTGTAAGCTCCAACAGGCAGACCGGGTTCAACACTCAGATAGAATGCTTCGGCCTCGGGCAAGCCACCCCAGCCGCCAGCCGTGCCGAGGAAATGGCGCACGGCTTCAACCTTATCTTTGGAGCCGAACATGTGAAAACTGTCGGGCACAAACGGGCCCAAGCCCAAGGTCGTGGAAATTATCGCATCGAGGCTATCTTTGTCGTAATCCGGTGTGACGAAAGGTTTGGAGGAGGCGGCATTGATCGTCATGCCATCCTGAATCGCGTTCACCGCGGCAACATCCTCGGGGTCGGCTGCGTCGACAAGAACCCGCATGAAAACGATGACGTAGGGTGTGTCGAATGTCTTTGTGTCCAACGTATAAGTGCCGCCGCCGAAAAAGACATCGTTGATATAGTGGTCCTGATTAACAATCATCGCGGTCATGTAGCGGTCCCCCACATCGGGCAACGTCAGGGTTGCGCCCTCGCTAATATCGACTACGGCTGTGCTATACAGTGTGTCGCGGTTCATGCGGATGGTCGGTTGGTCTTCCACCGGGGTTGGCGCTCGAAAATGGAAGAATTGGTTTACCCCACCGGCCAGTGAGACGTATTTTCCAAGCTCTACATCCGTTGCGGCGCGGACAAAATTATCAACCGTGACCGGGATTTCCCTGCTATCGACAAGGGCGTCCAGCGTGGCGCTTGTCGACTGGGACAAGGCACTACTACCAATGAAAGAAACAACGAAGAAAGTTGCGAGGGTCGGGACTGTGTGGAAAAAAATTTTGGCATAGAAAGGTCCTTCTTGGTGTGTGTCTTGCTTGACTGGGCTTACACCGCAGCCGTCCCAAGGGTGTTAGAATTGCGTTTTGTCGATCCCATTCTGGGAAGGTAAATATTAGTTTGCGGGTGTAGCTTCAGACGCCGTCCAAGATCCTGAAAAGTAGGCTTCTTGCGGCAGATAAATCCGCAACATGTAGTTCCAGTCATCCATGATCGGCAGGAAATTTGGCTGAGATGGGTCGCCGCCAAAATGAATGGTTACGTTACCGTCCGCATCCGTTTCAGCCTTTCGGCTATTGACCACGTATTTGTCGAATTCGTTCTTCTGAAAGAATCCGTCGGCGTTGTAGACGCTGATGGACCAAAACGCGTTCGGCGCAGACGGAACATCGGTCAGGGTCAGAACATGGGGCGTTTTCCCGTCGTTCAGCGCCGGGGTCCGATTCTGATAAACAGCATGTTCGGGCTTCCAGCCCCCCCACGTATCCGCAGACGAAATCAAAAACGCTGTTGGGTCGACCTCTTCCATGCTTGCGCCAAAAGCCGAGTCGCGATCTTGCAAAAACCGGCCCAGCGTCTTCAAGGCGTCGCGCATCAACTCCAATTCGCTCTGGTCCCAATTGGGAACCTCAAACTGACCCTTGTCTGCCTGCACAACGGAAAGCGCATCCTGCGCCGCGTGCGCCTTTGAAACATCCTCCGGATCCTCGGCATCCACGAGTGTTCTGACAATCACGACCACATACCGGCTGCCCAAATCTTCCTGGGTTAGTTCGTATTCTCCAGGCTCATAGATCACCTTGCGGGCGAAATGCCCTTCGTTGATGATCAGAACGGACTGATAACGGTCGCCAACATCATTTTTGATCAGAACCGCCGGTGTTGAAAGGTCAAGAATCACCGAAGAATAGAGCGTGTCCCGGTTCATCCGGACGACGTTTTGCGCATCAATCGGAGTCAAATCTCGAACATGCGCCCAATCTCCAATGTCCGCGATGTTTTCAATGGCAACCTGCATCATGTGATGAGTCTCGGCGGTTGGAAAATTCTCTAACGAAACAGGCACAGAATTCAACATCGATGGGTATTCGTCAGCATCAAGTGCGGCCCGAATATCACCAGATGCGACTTGGGCCGACGCTCCGATCGACAGACCAGAGGTAAAAATGGCTAGAGTTAAAGATTTCATTACCAGTTTAAGCAGCATATGTGGTCTCCTTTGCTATTATCTCTATTAGGAAAGAGATCGGGCACAGAAATGGTGCTAAAATAGGCGTCTTCGAACTGACATTTTTCAATTGCACAAAGCAAAAAACTCTTAGAGCACCACTTACTTTAGTCCAAAGTTCCAATAGATCTCCTTGATCTGAGTCAAATGCTTCCATCGTCTCCTTGACCGCAAGATCGACGGCTCCAGCCAACAACATGCCCGCATCGTCATCACAGGAATCTTCTAGCTCTTCGACGAACTCATCCTTGAGGTTTGCGCGGTCCTGCTCGTCTGGAATCGCCGCTAGAATATCAATCTGGCGATTGTAGAGGGAGACCATCGCCATCAGGCGCACAATCTCAGCAACCTTGGCCTCATCATCGCCCTCGGCCCATCGGGAACCGGTAAGACGCACATTGCTTTGGGGCTTGGGTTGGCGGCATGCCAAAGAGGGTTGAAAGTGCGCTTCACTACGGCGGCAGCCCTGGTCCATGATCTGATTGAAGCGCAGGATGAGCGGAGATTGCAGCGGCTTCAAAAGCACCTGACGAGCCAGAACCTGTTGATCATTGATGAATTGGGATTTGTGCCCCTCAGCAAATCTGGTGCGGAACTCCTCTTCGAGGTGATATCCCAGTGCTACGAACGCGGCTCAATTATAATCACCTCGAACCTGCCTTTCGATGAGTGGACCGAAGTCTTTGGTTCCGAACGGCTCACAGGCGCTTTGCTGGATCGTTTGACCCATCACGTCCATATCCTGGAGATGAATGGCGAGAGTTACCGGCTCAAACATAGCCGTAAGAGCCGCCAATAACCAAAACACATCAAGATCAGAACAATGTCGGCCCAAGGGCCAACATGCGCTTTGGCACGCGTTAGCTAAATGGGGAGCACACGCGCCAAAGCGCACGACAAACGAGAAGTCAGTGGACCAGTTTTACGCCGCGATCTGGACCCTTTTTACTCTGCGATTGACATAATTCATTGTAAATAAAACACTAGACTAAGATATACCCGAACCGCTGACCTTGTCAGACATAAATTTAAGTGGTCGCCTTCTTTTGCGTTTTAAATTTGAACGGAGTGAGCAGAGCCAAAGTATTCTTTGGTTTTCACTGGCGACAACAAAGTGGCGCAAACTCCTGCTAACCGCCCGTTTTTAACGGTTGCGGCCTAGTTCGGTATTATAGAGCGGTAAAGATCCGCTTTGGCGCTTCGCTGATCATACTTCGCGCTTGCGGCGAAAGCCCGTTTTCCGCACTTAGTGTTTAATGACACGAACGGCCGAGGCTGTGTGGAAACGCATATATCTGCTAATCTTCTTGTGTAATCAGGAGGCGTTGGATGAAGCGTTTCATGGAGGGCGATGATCGAGATCAAGGGGTTCTATTCCCTGATCATCTTGAAGACTTTGTGGGCGAAGATAATCCGGTTCGTGCCGTGGACGCATTTGTTGATGCGCTTGATTTGGTCGATATTGGTTTTAGCGACGCAGCCGCGACCGGAAGGCCCGGTTATCATCCGGCGGTTCTGCTGAAGATTTATGTTTACGGTTATCTCAATCGCATTCAGTCGAGCCGCCGGTTGGAGCTGGAGACTGGCCGCAACGTTGAGATGATGTGGTTGACCGGTCGTCTTGCGCCAGACTTCAAAACAATTGCGGATTTCCGTCGCGATAACAGCAAAGCAATCCGCAAGGTGTGCAGTCAGTTTGTGATGTTATGTCGTCACGTCGGTCTTTTGAACGGTGACGGTGTTGCGATTGATGGCAGCAAGTTCAAAGCGGTGAACAACCGGGATAAGAACTTCACGCCTGCCAAAGTGAAGCGACGCATGGCAGACATTGAAACCAGTATTGAACGCTATCTTTCCAAGCTGGATGCGGCGGACCGCAATGAACCTTCCTTGCCTGCATCTAAGGTTGCTCATTTGCAGGAACGCATCGTCAGGCTCAGAGAGCAAATGGAGGAATTGAAAGCCATCGATGCAAAGGTGCAAAACGCACCAGATGCCCAGGTTTCGTTGACCGACCCTGACGCACGCTCCATGAGGCATCGAGGCGGCGGCATTGTTGGCTACAACGTACAGACAGCCGTTGATGTTGAGCATCACCTGATTGTGGCGCACGAGGTGACATCATCAGGCAGTGATCGGGGCCAATTGGTGAAGATGGCCAACCAAGCGCGTTTGGCAATTGGCGGCGAAGAGATCACGGTTGTCGCAGATCGGGGATACTATGGCGGCGAACAGCTGCTTGAGTGCGCCAACACTGGCATCACCACCTATGTGCCCAAGCCGCTCACATCGAGCGGCACCAAACGAGGGTTCTTCATCAAGCAGGACTTTCTCTACGACGCACAGAACGATGTTTATATCTGCCCGGCAGGGCAGACCCTGACCAAAGGTGCCCACCGGTCAGATCGTCAGAGCGACATCAACTTCTACCGGCATCTGTCGGCCTGTTCAAATTGCCATCTTAAGCCGCGCTGTACGACGGAGAAATTGCGCCGCATCCGACGTTGGGAGCAAGAAGACGTACTGGATGACATCGAGCGCAGGCTGGAAGAAAAACCTGACGCCATGCGGGTCCGCAGATCAACGGTAGAACATCCCTTTGGAACATTGAAGGCGTGGATGGGCTACACCCATTTCCTGACCCGAACACGAGAAAAGGTCGCGGCGGAAATGAGCCTGCACGTCCTAGTCTATAACTTCAAACGGGTACTCAAAATTATCGGTATTGCCCCATTGATGGCCATCTTGAGAGCATAATGGAGCCGTTTGACGTAAATTCTCTGTCGAAGCCTGCTATAAAAGCCCCTGCACGATCAAATAGGGTGCCATTTGGGGTAAATCACGCTCTTGGAGTGGAAAACCGCCAAAGACAGAAAAGCAGAGCCTCAGATCACGCAATCAAATGCGTTTCCACACAGCCTCGGCCCGAAGCGTCCGTAGAAGAAGGATTGCCCAAAAGACTGCTTTGGCGAATAATTGTCCGAACGAAACTATTTATGGCTTCAGGAAAACTCCGTTTGTCGCAGATCGGCCTTCCAAAATATCATGAGCCGCACCTAACAACACCGAATTCGCACCGTGCGGGCACTCTGATGCAAAACCCAATCCTAAAAACAGAGCTAAACCCGCTCCAATACCCAAGGAAAAAGGCCAAGGTGTCCTCGGATCGGCCCTCACGGCGGCGCGAAAACGTTAGCGCCACCCCACCCTCTCGACAATAGCCGCCGTTATTTCGTACACTTACGGCAATTAGTTAATGTTTGAGGGAATTACGCAATGAAAGTTCTGGCTTGTGTTATTGGCTGCGCGACGCTTGCGCTTACAGCGTGCACAGAGTTTCAAGGCGCGCAGCCCTCAGTCAACGGTCAACCTGTGGATTATCGAATGAGCGATGTTCCCGAAGGACTTGTGGCTATCGCCGCTCCTTATCAGGACCTAAGTGAAGTACGGATCAATGACTCAGATGGGTGTTATGTCTATCGCTATGCTGGCCCCGTTGAGACAACATTCCTACCTCTTCGCTCAAACGAGGGGCGTCCGATCTGCACGCGCTCCCCAGAGGTTTAACTCCGCGCGGTAACTGTGTCCTCTGGCGGATAGAGATAGGCCTGCACTCCGGGCGAGACAAAATCGTACAAATCATTGATGTGTGGCATCGCCATGCGTACACACCCCGAACTCGCTCGCCCGCCAATAGAACCAGGGCTAGGCGTGCCGTGAATACGAAGATAGGTATCGCGATTTCCGACATATAGATAAAACGCCCGCGATCCGAGCGGGTTCGTCGGGCCGCCGTCCTGACCGTCGGCGTATTGCACAAACAATTGCGGATCGCGTTTTATCATCGCGGCTGTGGGGGTCCAAGTTGGCCATTTAGCCTTGCGTCGGACGGTATATGTCCCCGGCTCATAAAGGCTCCCGCGCGCGATTGCCACGCCATAACGCATCGCGGTGCCGTCGCTTCGGATGTGGTAAATATAGCGAGCAACAGCATCAACGTGGATGTCACCAGGCGTTAGCCCCGCATTAGCCTCAACAACTTGCGGCAGGAAGCGCGGGTTAAAACCCCAAGGGTTGGATGTCGCCGGATCGTAATTGGGCGGGGTTACCTGTGCATCCCATGCCGCCCAATTCGCGGAATTCGATGTTGGAGCAGCCGACAGCGCGCTTGGGATAGGTGCGGAAAATAACGCACCAGAAGTGATCACAAAATGGCGTCTGGTTAGCATGGGTTTAAGTTCCTTGTGCACCGATAAAATAAAAATTCACTTCGCCAAGGTATATTCTGTTGCGCCGAAGGTCCATGTAAAGTTGATCCACCATCCCAACTAGAGAATTTACAGGAAGTGTCTTGATAGTCCGTACATATCTACACTTGGCTTCAACTTGCCGTCCGTTCTAGGCAGCAATGATAGCGACAAATTCCGCGACTTAGTTTCGAATACTGCTTTCGAGAATGACTTCTGCTTCCGGCCCAATGCTGCCATTGCTGTAAGGTGCAGCTAACGGCAGGTTTGAGACCATTTAACCCAAATCCTGCAGCGCGGCGAATGTTCCCTATTGCAGGAGGCGGCCACTGACATACCAAATCCAAGGGAAGGACCGCCTTAAATTTTTTACCCACATTAGGGGCATAGCCGAAGTATAAGGGAGTGGTTAGAAGCGTTCAGCCCTTAAGACGAGTGTGTCGCTAACAGAAACCACACCAATATGACGCTCAACGACCGCAAACGCAGCTTCAAGAAGCGCGTCTAGCCGCTCCGGCTTAATCAGACAAATGACCATGACCATGCCTGCGCGGCCAATCTGACCTTCGCGCGTCCATGGGCCTGACCGGCCCGACCCACCTCGCACCGGCACAACCGTATAGCCCGTCACGCCAGCTTCAGTTAGGGCATCAGTCAGTCGCCCTTCCAATGGTTTTTCAATCACAATTTCAACGCGTTTCGCGGGATGCATCTGCATGTCAGCCTCCGGTTAGCTGCGTGGCTACAGCCACATAAAGGGGAATCCCCAAAGTCAGATTGAACGGGAACGTTACACCTAGCGACAACGTCAAATAGATCGCTGGATTCGCCTCAGGCAATGCCACCCTCATCGCAGCCGGCACAGCAATGTAGGACGCCGAAGCTGCAAGAGCCATCAATAGCACCACGCCACCAGTCGACAGTCCGATCAACATGCCCATCCCAAGCCCAATCATTGATCCAGCCAGTGGCATTACAATACCGAATGCCACCGCGCCTAAGCCCAAGACACCTTTCGACTGCCTTAACCCGCGTCCCGCGACCAACCCCATGTCCAGCAGGAACAGGCAAAGTACCCCCTTAAAAGGCGACACAATGAACGGTGCAATCTCGGTCAAACCTCTTTCGCCCGTCACCATCCCGATTACAAAGCTGCCAACCAGCAAAACGATAGAGCCATTAAGCAGAATTTCTCGCATCAGGCCCGGTTCCATCCTCCCGCCCGAACCGTTGCGTGACACCAACCACAAGGCAGACAGGATCGCCGGAGCTTCCATAGCAGCGGCGACAGCGACCATATATCCCTCGGCAGCGATGGCACGTCCTTCTAGAACCGAAGTTGCAGCCACAAATGTTACGATACTTATGGATCCATAATGCGCAGCCACAGCGGCTGCATCCAACCGAGAAAACCCCGTGAGTATCTTCAGCAACGCAAAGGCAAGAAGGGGGAGACCGAACGACAGAAGGACGCCTGCACCGACAGTCATAAGGAGAGCCGCATCGACGCCATGATCCGCGACCGCGGCACCGCCTTTAAAGCCAATCGCAAACAGCAGATATATCGACATGCCTTTCGCCACAGCCTCGGGAATAGACAAGTCGGACCGCGCCATCGCGGCCAAAAGGCCCAACACAAATGATAAGATAATCGGCGATAAAAGGTTCGCGCCAGCAAGCGCAAGGACTTCGGACATGATGAACCTTTGTTGGTTGGGGCATATTTCGTAATTGGTCTAAAGGTTGCCAAGACGCTGCGCAATTCAAAACGATGTTTCGGTCCGCCGAAGGGCCCTTTGCCTATAGAGATTACATCATTCTGTACGATAGAACGGGCGGCGTTGACTTTGCTCTTCGGAAAATAACTGTAGAAGGAATGGAGTTCGGCGGCACTGACATCGGCCACGACATACCTAAAGATAAGGAACTATTACGCAACACGTATCAAGAGAAATTTCTTGAGTGCCGGGCGCAAACGGATGGTTCAAAGGACGCATGCCGAGACGCAACGCAAGACTGGGTAGACAATAACACCGCGATCCTTGCAATCGCCTTCAATAGCCATACGAAAAATGAAACTGTCGGCTTTTTCATGATCGATGATCGCCTCTGGTGGGCAGGTCGTGAAATTAAGTAGAGCTTGGTGGAACAATATGAAGCAGTATCCAACAGACGGAACTCGTCAACTCGGAAACAATTCGTTGGAGGACCTTATGTAGCAGTTGATTAAGACCTGCAGGTTTTGGGTGCAGTTTTCCCTGACCGTACTAGTGTTGGCAGCGCTGAGCGCCTGTATATCTCTTGCCGATTGTCGGCATTATAAACTTGCTAAGTGTGGGAAGCCTAGGTAGCCCTAAGTCACATTAACTACCACTACCTAACGATTTGAAAAATAACATGAAAATTACAACATCTAATAATGTTTTTAAGAGCATTAAGACCCTGATCGCTGGGGCTGCCATACTCGCCTTAGGCACCCAATCCGCTCTTGCCTGTACGGGAATCGTGCTGCACGCGCAGGATGGTACAGTGGTTCCTGCGCGCACCATGGAATTTGGGTTTGATGTCCAATCTAATATCTATGCAGTGCCCGCCGGAACATCCATTGAAACTCTCGTGCTAGACAAGGATCAAACGGGCTTCACATTCGAAGCTAAGTATGGGTTTCTCGGTGCTAACGGTCTCGACATGCCGATTGTTTTCGACGGTTTGAATACCGAAGGGCTTTATTTCGGTGCGTTCTATTTCGCCGGTGACGCCGTTTTTGGTACCGTCAGTGACGCAAATCGCGACCATGCGGTTTCTTCCGAAGAATTGGGCAACTGGATCCTTGGGCAATTCGCGACCGTAGACGAGGTCAAGGCCGCTCTGCCAACCATTGAAGTCGTGGGCACCCATATTGACGCGCTCAGGGGCGTGGCACCGTTTCATTACGGTGTGACCGATGCTACCGGCGCTTCGATCGTTATCGAATACACTGTGGACGGCCTTACTATCCACGATAACACCGTGAATGCTATGACCAACAATCCGCCCTACGATTGGCACCTGACCAACCTGCGCAACTATATCGGCCTGCAAGCTGAGAACGTTCCAGAAATCACGGTTGGCCGTCAGACATTGCAGCCCTATGGACAGGGAACTGGAATGGCTGGACTTCCAGGCGATTTCACGTCGCCCTCTCGTTTTGTAAGGGCGGTTGCGTTCGCAAATACGACACTCCCGGCGGCAGACGCAAGTGAGGCGATCTTCAATGCGTTTCACATCCTCAACGCTTTTGACATTCCAAAAGGCGCGGTCCGCGAAGGTCATGACGACAGCCTGCAAACTGATTACACAATCTGGACGTCCGCTTCCGATACCAAAAACGTTCAGTATTATTACAAGACATATCAGACACAAGCCGTTGAGAGTATCGATGTGCGCAAAGTCATAGCCAAGATCACAAAACCTACGACGCTGGAGATGGAAAATGGCTTCGTAATCAATGATCGGACTGCCGATTTTTAAGGACGGTTACGTCCCATCGGTTCTTGAGCATGCATGTTCCTATCTAGGGGCATGCGTGCTTCCCCCTCGGTGCCCAACACTTTAAGGCCGGTCGACGGTTTTCACCTCTCCAGTGATCTTAACGCTTGTCCACGAATTGTTGCTATAGTTTTCTGGCTCCAAGTTGTCAGCCCAAGCACAGTTTTCACCGATAATGCGCTAAGGCTTTTGACGAAACGAAATTAGACGGTTGATGACATTTTTGGTGAATTAATTGTCATCAGATCCTTGGCGGATATCCAGTTCTGAGAAGTATCTGCTGAGCAACTTGACCTCACCGAAGGCAGCTTCTAGCTCAACAAGGTCTTTGTTCGTGATTGCATGCTTCCACTTTCCAACGCTTGCCTGAGAAATAGAACGCGTGAGCTGCTCTTGGGTGTGCCACATTCCGCTTCGATCCCTTTTCTGAAGCAAGTCGTCGCGTCCCAAGTCCAAGACTTCGTCGATTTCCCTAAGGCCGAGGAAATCTAGAACTTCTGATATTGCCTGCTTAGGTCTTTCCACCAAATCTTCATAAAAGACCAAGCACACTCGTTGTGGGAACCGTTCGAGGGCCTCCAAAGTTGGATTGAGCACCGAAGAATAGCGGATTATAGCACTTTTTGCGTCAACGGTGAACTGAGGAGCTTGCTTGCCTTTCGCCTCGTAGCGATCCCTAACCGAAAAAAGCGATGCCATCACATCCTTAGGATCTCTTAGTATTACGATCCCTTTTGAATCTTTAAAGAGATCCAAGATGTCTGGCATCACTTCTGCATTGGCTGGGGATTTCTCACAAATCACTTTCTTTCCGCTAGCCAACAACTTCCCTTCCAAGATACCGCCCAAAAAATTCTTAAAATATTCGTCCAGTTCATCTTCAGAAAGAAACTCAGAAATCCTCCCAGATTCAATGCTTGCAAGCATCCTTTTGCGGAGCCTGATGATCGGCGGAACAAAATCAAACTCTGGCCCAGCATAAATCAGGGGATGCAAATTCAGCATTCGTTGAAGCAGCGTCGTCCCAGAACGCGGAGGGCCCCCGATAAATACTAATTTGTCTTGCATACCCATTTTATACTTTCAGTCTTGATTTTTCATTATTTCGACAGGTCGTCCAAGAATTCGTTGGAAACGCTGAGCTCAAAAAATTGGGCTGCCCCCAACGAGTGGCCCGGGTTGATTGTTACCGCATCCCGTCTTTCGTTCAGGCTTCATGGGACCTCCGAGCTGGTTTCAGCGGCCCCTCAAAGATGCTCAGCGTCAAGCTGCCGTGTGAGAATTTCGACCGTTTTTTCGTTGCCAAACACTATTTATTTTCTAATCCGCTGTCGAGCATCATCTATGGATGTGAAATCGATCATTTTCGAACAAGAGGTCCAATCGAGCCTTCCTTCATGGGTGGTTACCCAAGCATTGCCAGCAGGATCGAGCGCGATACCCGCGATGATTTGTAGACCACCAATGTAGCCGTTCTGGAGTGAAATCGATTCTCCTGTGGCAACACCTGATGGGCAGGTCTCTGTGCGCACACCAAACAACTAGGTGATGGATTGGCTCATAGAATTCGAGACCCATATATTGTCATTGCCATCCACGGAAATGCCCCAAGCCCCGTTCATGCTCTTTTCAGCGTCAAAGGGACCAAGAACCGTGCCGTCAGAGCGGATCATCGACACATCGCCGCCGGGATACTTGTCGGCGATGTCCCACAGATCGATCCAACCTTTGGCCGCGAGCTCATCGTCGGACATTGAGTCTTCTAAGCCGTCAATCTTCGCTGTAAGCTTTTCCTTGGCTGTCGGTGGCGATGTCATGCGGGCTGTTTCCAACCTCAAATTCCACGGCATTGGCGGGGTCGTTGGTCGGAAAGCGGATCAAGGTGTTTGTGCCGCTATTGGTGACCCAAGTCTGGTTTTCTGATCAATGGCGAGGCCGAAGGGTTCATTGACCTTCAAGGTACCTTCGACGGGTTTACCGTCCACGGTTGAACCAAGAATACTGGCGTTCGAACCATTGAGCAGGCGCAAACGCACCAACCCCAAGGGCACGACCGCCGTGGCATCTGCTTGTCCGTTGACGAGCATCCGGTTCTCGGCAAACCCGTGCATCACATCCATCGTGGACGGGTCATAGACCATACGTCCGGAACCATCGAACCGGCGATCCTGCAAAACAAGCTTTAGATCATCAACCCCGTACGTGGACGGCAAACTACGGACGTCGTCCTGCCCGTCGGTCACGTGGATGCCCCCTGCCAGTCCGAAATAAACCTGTTCTGCAGTGCGTTCGTGGATATGCGAGTTGTACCAGACGGTTGCTGGGTCCTGCGCAACTGTCATCTTTGGTCCCCATGTCTCACCGGGTGCGATCGGCCGAGTTTACCACCGTCATGCTCTCCGGGCACCAGAAGGCCATGCCAGTGCGTGCTGATGGGGTCATCAAGCGAATTCTGCACTTTTGCGGCCAGTTCGCCATTCTGAATCAGGATGGTCGGACCCAGATATGCCTGATTGAAGCAGGAGGCCGAAGCTCGGCGAGCCTAGTACTAGCTTTGTAACAGGCTCGCTTGTCCAGAAAGAACATAACGCGTCGCGGATCAATCAGCGAGCAGCTTCTTGCGCTCAGTGAACTCGGTCGAGTCGATCTCGCCCTTGGCATAACGTTCCTTAAGAAGCGCCAAAGCACGGTCGTGCGCAGCGTGGCTGCCAGAAGCAGGTCCGGCCATGCCAAACAGCCGCAGGAGATATAAGATCCCTGCAACGATCCCGACCACGATCAAGATCATGAAGATCGGCCCAAGGACCATTCCGAAGCCTCCCCACTGACTGCTGCCCCACATCATGTCATGTCCATGATCGTAAAAGCCGTTTCGATCCGGGATTTTCCCGACCTGTGCCATCGCCGACGTGGCGGCCACGCAGAATGCGGCTACTACGCTCGGGACAATTACCTTGTTCTTGAATTCCATTCCGTAACTCCATTTATGTGACATCAACACGGACAACCTGTTATACATCTAGTTATATGCGAAAATTGGGGCACAGACCCTGATGTGGATCAAGACGGCGAGACTCAATTGCGGTAGCATGCAGCAGCGAAACGCAGGCGCAGATTGATAACGAAACATCTGAAATCACCAAACAAGGCCAATTCGGGTGCCGCCTTGCCAATTCTGCTTCTGACAAGCCAACACAAGGAGTGCAGCCCCGTGAGTTACACAATCAATCGCCTGTTCAACGACAGCACATTCGACGACATCGATGCCCGCACCCGAAACGCCCTTGCTGACAACGGCTTTGGGGTGCTGACCGAAATTGACGTAAAGGCGACGATGAAAAAGAAACTCGATGTTGAGATGCCGGCCTACCGCATTCTCGGTGCCTGCAATCCGAAGATGGCCTACGCTGCCATCGGGATGGAACCGCGCGTGGGCGCGATGCTGCCTTGCAACGTCATCCTACGCGAGGTCGATGGCGGTATTGAGGTCAGCTCCATCGACCCGGTTGCGTCGATGCAGGCAGTAGAAAGCGCTGAGCTGACGGCCGTCGCGGGCGAGGTTCGCGACCTTCTGGCGAAGGCCGTCGCGGCGATCTGAGATAAACTTGCGCGTCGTCATCTTCGCGGCGATTGCGATCCTCGGGATTGCCCAGCTCGGCGTATGGCCCTTCGCGCCATCGGTGTTCACCGAGGCACGTGGGCTTATTGACAGTGAGCGCGTCGAAATGCTCACGGCGCGTCTGTTCGGTCTGACACTGTTTTGCCTCGGGCTTGCGTGCTTGCCAGAGCGGGGCGTCGTCGGAAACCCGCCTTTCAGAGCCTTGCTGCTTTACAATGCGGCCATCGCAATGCTTTTGATTTACCTCGCCGTGATCGAGCACTCCTGGGGGGTGTTGCTCGCGCCAACTGTCGCGCTGCACACTGCGGTTGCAGTCTGGATGGCGATAAATCACCGTAAAAACACTTGAATCAACATCTCTCGGCAAAGCAAGGTGCTTTGGTCACACACGCCTGACGAGCTCTCGCTCGAAAAACATTGGCGAGCGAGAGCAAGCCCCGTGGGTTGGAAGGATGCTGTCTTCTCTTTATGGGCGTTACGATCCCACTCAATAATCCAGTCGAAAGGTTCATCTATTCTGGCGCGCATTCCTTATCTATTTTCAATATCGTCATTCGTGACTCAGATAGAGCGTCGTAGTAAATAAAATAGGCGGATTCAGAACCGTGTGAATGGCTGCTTCACCATACTGACACGAGATTCGAACTCTTGCAGCGAATGTCCGCATCCCGCCCATTAAGTCGAAATGTGCATGGTGCAGCATTCGGGCCGCTTCCCCTTTCCATCAATGTCGAGAACGGCCCAGAGCCGACCTTAGTGGCTTTTGCAGCTAACGGCAGCAACGAGCCCATTTTACCGAAATGCCACTTCGCAGCGAAGGTCTGCTCCTACTAAAAAATGGTTCGGACGATGATCTCTCTCACTTTCTCCGACGTGCAAGTTCGCGATAAAGCGCGGGGGGCGAAACACCAATCTGATCGGCAACCCTTATCCATTCACCCATCGGTGGCTCATCGTATAGCTCCAGCCATGCGTCCAGTCTGTCGGACACTCGGCGCAGGCGCAGAATCTCAATGCGCGCTCGCTGGGACTGGACCTCTTTGGCATGAGTTTCGATCAGGCTCAAAGCAGCGGTTGGCCGTTCGCGCAGCGCAGACCGAAAGGCGGCACGTGGCATGATCGCGATCTTGGCATTCGTGCGTGCAACCGCATCGCAATGATAGGTCGTGGCGAATAATGATGCTTCTGCCAGTGCCATTCCGACGGTGGCAACGCTTAGCGTAAGTGCTGTTCCATCCGTGAGGGGACGTTCAAGTGCTATAGTGCCGGATCGAATAAGATACATCGAATGAACGTGATCTTCCCTGCGGAAGACGACAACCCCCTGCACAAAGGTCTTCGTCGGCGCGTCATCAAATATATGCTGCCAATCTAACATGATACAAATCATACGGTATGGCCGCAGTGTCCGCTAGGGTGTTCTGGATAAATATCATAAATGTAAGGAAACAGAATGAAAACGAAGATGATCGTGATCGTGACGGCGCTGCTCGGTGGAACGGCTTTCGCGAATGCCCAGACAACACACTCCAACCAAGGGGACAGCATGGATCACGCGACACATGCTCAAGACCAGCCGCTTCAAAACACGATCCTGACCGAACCGGGACAGGGGGCTTTCGCCGCCCTGTCCGAAGTTGTGCGCGTGCTGGAAGCCGATCCTGACACTAATTGGGGCCAGGTCGATCTGGCAGGCCTGCAGACTCATCTGGTCGATATGGACCGCCTAGTCTCGGACACTAATGTGGAAGAGACAGAACTGCCGGACGGCCTTTCTTCCATGGCGACGGGAGATACAGACACAATCGCCACTCTCCGCCGCATGGTTCCCGCACACGCGGCCCAACTGGCGGAGGACGACCGTTGGACCGTCGAGGCAATCGATGCGGAAAACGGCGTGGAGCTTCGCGTGACGAGCGGTGATCCTGCTGTGGTAGCGCGAATAAGAGGACTGGGGTTCTTCGGACTTATGGCAAGCCAGGACCATCACCGCGAACATCATATGATGATGGCGCGTGGAGAAGACGCCCACGCACACTGACGCGATGCGACATGTTCGGCCCAAAGTCCCGCTTTATGTTGTAGCGAAAGGGATATGAGGTCGATGATAAGCTGCCGTTCGCTTCGTCGAGTTGGACGGCAGCTTCGTCCGCAGAGCCGCCGCTCGCCCTCCGATTTGACGTTGATTTCGTGTGCAAACGCAGCGAAAGTCAGCAAGGAGCCCTCTTTGACCGATGCTGCACGGCGCATGAATGTCCACTTCACTTTGCACTGGCGAGAATATGATAGAAGCGATTGTATAAATACCGTCAGACAAGACTTCTAGTCGACGCAATTGATTACGGCGTGGTAGTCCCAAGTTATGACTTGTCCAAACTCGCATTCGGTCGAATTTCTGCCACGACGCCTTGATGGTGTTGACGCCATCTCTCTTGCGTCGAACAGAGCGTTCCCGCGCCATGCTCATGACCAATATGGGATTGGTGTGATGACGTTTGGCGGTCATGCTTCTTGGTCAAAACAGGGCTTTGTCGAAGCCTATCCGGGTGACGTGATAGCCGTAAGCCCGAACGAGGTTCATGATGGTAAGCCCATGTCTGGGTTGCGATCATGGAAAATGCTCTTTGTTGAGCCATTCGTCATTGATGATATGATTGGTCCAAACGCTGCATCGCGTGAAATTGAATTTGCAGCCAAACATTCCCCCGCCGTCGCATCAGCAATGTTGAAGATTTTTGCCTCACTTTGTGAAAATGACCTCACAGCGGCGGAAGAAGGTCTGACGGGTCTTTTCGCTGACCTGCTCGTCACATCGACGTGCATTGGGGATCGACTACCTTCGCGTGTCACACAGCATGCTTTGCAGCGTGTGAATGACAACCTCGAATCACCTCCGACCCTCGAAGAGATAGCGGTGATCATGAGTATGAGCAGGACAGGAGCTTTGCGACGTTTTAAACGCGAGACAGGCACCACGCCCCATGAGTACGCAATGCAGTTGCGGCTGCGGCAAGCCCGTCGCGCACTTGCGTCTGGTAACAATCCTGCCTCGGTTGCAGCGGAATTAGGTTTTGCGGACCAAAGCCACATGACCCGCGCTTTCTCCCGTCAGTTTGGTGTACCGCCAGGAAAATACCAATCAAGCATGGGCAATATCGTTCAAGACCCAAGATAGCCAAGACGTTTAGGTAGAGACGAACTCTATTTGGCAGGCTTAACCTATGAAATTCACTTACGCTCCGCATATGACGGAGACATTCCCTCATCTACAGACTGGCTTAATTTTCGTCTCCAATATCAACAACGATGTCGCTATCGATGCGCAAGTGCGAGAATGGGAAGAGGCAGCCAAAGCTCGACTGGGGGACGGCACAGAAAGTTCGCTGCCAGAGATACAAGCGTGGCGGGCCGGTTACGCAAAGATGGGATTTAAGCCGACACAAGTGCGATGTGCCTCGGAAGCTCTTTTACGGCGGTTAAGACAGCACGGCTCTCTGCCAAGCCTTCATCCGTTGGTCGATCTGTGTAACGCGGTGTCTGCGATGGGCGCTCTCCCTGTAGCAGCGTTCGATTTGGCGAAGGTTGAGGGAAACATTCAGGTCTGTCCGGCAGCTGGTGATGAGCAATATCAGACCTTTGGCGGGGATATCGAAACGCCAGAGACCGGTGAGATCATTTTCCGCGATGATGGTAAGAACGTGCATGCGCGTCGTTGGGTCAATCGTCAAAGCGGTTTGTCGGCAATACAAGCCTCTACCACTGATGCGTTGATCGTGATTGAAGGCTTGCACGAGACAGCGAAAGTTGACGTTCTTGCGTTACGAGACCGGCTGGCGGATCAGATATCCAACGTGTGGCAAGGTCGGTTGTCCAAAGGACATATCGAAGGCGCGATAGGCAATTTCGATACCGACTTGAGATCTCAGACATGAGCATCGAGTTTCTGGTCACGGCTTTCATCGTTTGCATCCTGCCAGGTACTGGTGTGATTTACACACTGGCAATTGGCCTTGGACGCGGCTTTGGACCGTCTGTTGTCGCAGCATTGGGTTGTACTTTTGGCATCATTCCCCACGCGGTCGCCTCTATCATAGGGATTGCCGCAATTATTCAGACAAGCACATTGGCATTCCAAGTCGTTCAATGGGCTGGCGTGGGCTATCTGTTCTACATGGCGTGGGGGATTTTACGCGATGATAGCGCGTTGGCAGTCTCCGAGAACAGTGAACCAATCGGTGCATATCGTTTGATCCGCGATGGAATACTGCTCAATGCTCTGAACCCTAAATTGTCATTGTTCTTTTTGGCATTTCTTCCACAGTTTGTACCGGCAACCACCTCGCGGCCAACATTTGCGATGACAGCACTTGCCTTGGTGTTCATGGCGATGACTTTTGCTGTCTTCGTCATCTACGGGGCATGTGCGTCTGCGGCGCGCGATCATGTAATAACACGTCCAAAAGTCATGGTCTGGTTGAAACGCTCATTCGCGGGGGCATTCATCTTGCTTGGTCTGCGACTTGCTCTAGGGGGCCGTTAGTAACTTTCCTAAAGCAGTCATTGGCGCAGTCGCAGCGAATTGGCGCTTTGTCCGCTTAGCAGACCTAGCGACCTAATAATGCTGCGGCAACGTGTCAATGACCGCTTCGGTGGACTGCACCGCAGCATTTGAAAATGTTCTGAGCGGCAGGTTTGGGCCGATAGAAACTCAAACTTGTTGCTACAATTGCAGTTGCACGCCACAATCGGCACCGCAGCTTGGAGAGCGAAATAAAGAATGCGATAACCGCAACGTAGGCAATCACATAAGGCACAACCGAGTGCCTCAAACAGACAATTAGTGAACGACCGCAGTAAAACCCAAGCCATTACGGCGTCGGATTGCTGCACATTGAAAGGGCAGACGATGGCCAAAGGTAAAAACAGCAAAAAAGAGACCAAAAAACCCAAAAAAGAGAAGCAGAAAGTCTCTGCAACTGCGGGTTCCCAGAACGGGAAACCTGCAATATCAATCACAGGTAAAAAGTGACGTAAGGCGATAAAAATGGCGACCAAATCGCTGGAGTGGTAAAATCACAACGGAAGCGATGGTCGCCGAAAGACTATAGGAGTTGAATTGAAATGATGCGCGATGCACCAATGGCCGCAATGCGAAAGCTGCGCCGCAGCATCTGCGAGGCTGAGGGCCGGAAGCGGACTCATTTTTCAAGTGCGGCATTGGAACTAAGTGCGGAAACCGGACTTTTGCTGCGGAATGCACGAAGGTCTGCTATGTGGATAAATGAACCTTTATGAGGCCTGCGCCAATTATTGCTTTCAGGAGATCGACAAAAACGGCCGATTCCCCCCAACCCCAATTTAATTCAATTGCTCTGGTCGACAGAGCTTAGCGTTTTGGACACCGCACTGAGGAGTTCTTGTCGGCTTACGGGTTTCATTAGGCGGATATCAGACGGCTTAAGCCCGTTGCCGTGCACCGTCGCCTCAGAGGCATAGCCTGACAAGAAGATACAGGGTAAATTGGGATCAATCAATCGAATGGCTTTAGCCAATGCAGGACCTTGAAGGCTCCCTGGCATCACGATGTCTGTCAAAACAAGGTCAAACCGAAGGTCAGTATTGAAAATTTCTAAAGCTTCGTCGCCTGTGGCTGCGGTTGTGACTGAGTAACCCGCATTCGCCAAAATGCGTTTCAGAATGAGCAGAACTTCTTCTTCATCCTCTGCAAGGAGAATTTCAACTCGCTCGCTGGGAATATGAAACTGCTTGTGCGGCTCTCTTTTGGGGGGAACTAAAGCCTGAGTTGTAGCCTTAAAGTAAAGTTTGAATGTTGTCCCGACACCAACTTCTGAATAAATGCGGATAGCACCTCCGGATTGTTTTATAAAACCGTGTACCATCGAAAGCCCTAAGCCAGATCCACGGCCAACGCCTTTGTCGGTGAAGAAAGGCTCAAAAACATGTTCTAGCTTTTCGGCAGGGATGCCGTGGCCGGTATCGCTAATTGCCAACATGACATAACGACCCGGTTCAATATCCTCACCCCGCTCTAACATATATTCTTCGCCAATCCGCATGTTTGCGGTTTCGATTGTCACCTTGCCGCCTTCAGGCATCGCATCTCGGGCATTTAAGAGGATGTTGATAATCGAGGTCTCTATAGATGTTTCATCAACTTCAACATCCCATAGTCCGGCCTGCAACGACGTCTCGATGTTTATCGTTTTGGGCAAGACGCGGGCGCACCAGGACATCGTGTTTTGCACGTTGTGATTCAGATTAAGTCGCGTTGGCTTCAGATGTGCGCGGCGCGAAAAACTAAGCAGGTTTTTGGTCAGGCCCGCGCCACGATTGGTCGCATCAACAGCTGTTTCGATTCGGGCTTTCCAATCGTCTTTGCGACCTGTTTCAAGGCACAACTCCAGATTTCCAAGGATGATGGCAAGTAGGTTGTTGAAATCATGCGCCACACCGCCCGTTAGAGTGCCAACGGCTTCGATCCGCTGCGACTGGCGCAGGCGCATTTCGGCCAGGCGCAGCTCGGTCACGTCAATACTTGTGCCGGTATTTGCGATTACCTTGCCGTTTTCATCAATAACGGGCTCTACTATTTCGGAGATATACCTAATCCCATGATCCGGATGCAGAGCGCGGTATTCATAAACTTGGTCTTCACCGTCATTCAATCGAGCGATTGCGTTTACGATAATATGGAGATCATCCGCATGTATATGGCTAAGATCTGGGCTGTGCCCCGAAGTTTTGGTGATATATTCGTCCGGCATCAAACCAAAGTGTGCAGCGTATTGTTCTGAACAGAACGTACAAGTTCCAGTTGATTTTTCGTAAGAAAAGAGGCCGATGCGCGCAATGCGGATCGCTGTTTTTAGCCGCGCTTCACTTTCAGCCACCATGGTGACCTGTTTGTTCTTTTCCTCGGTCTGTTCGTTCAGGGAAGTTTCAAGGGTCTTCTCCCTGTCACGCAGCGCTTGTATGCCTGTATCGCGTTGTTCTCGTAGTCGCCCAAGCAATGTGCCCAGAAGCGTGAATAACACCGACCCAAGGGCAACTTGCAGCAAACTCCCTGTCAAAGTGGCAGGTCCAAATCCAACGAGGTATGAATTAAAGACAAAAAGGGACGCAATCAGTCCGGAAATCAACCCAGAACGTTGTCCGCCCATCGATCCAGCAATCACCACGCAGACTACGATGATGAGAAACGGAATAGGAATTGCCATTCCTGTGCGAAAGGAAACCTCGACCGCAAGCACGGCAAGAACAGTGGGCAAAACCCATGCCAACTTAATCATTTATGGCTCACTCGCAGCAAACTGGATCATCACAGCCATTATCTTAACCTCAACGTTGAACGTAACCGGAATAATATTCTATGTTTGGAACGGCGTCTCGACAATTACGAGAGCTCGTTCGAGCAATCTGTAGCATTCCAGCTTGAATAGCAATTAGACGGTTTGGCGTCTAATTTTTCTGAAGGCTGTAGATGTCTAATCCAAGCCACTTAATTTACACCAAAACCCTTCGTAATAATGCGTGCGACTTTTTCAAGTTCTTGGCTCTGGTCACGAAAGCCAACGTTCAATCACTCCGCAGCATCTAAGAATATGGGCTCGTAGTGGTGCTTCGTCGCGCAAGGCGGCAAGGTCGGCATTGATGGGTGAGGCTTTGCCGTCATTTACTGCAACTGCAGAGGTTTACTTAGTGATCCTCCAACTATGAGATCAACAACTCCCTTTTTCAGCGCCCGTCGAATATAATCGTGACGAGGGGAAATTCCCACCATTGACAGTCCGGTTTTTTCCGAGTGCTTTTGCTCGATATAGGGCCGCGTCCGCTTGCTTCAACAAGTCAAGATATGAGGGGCCGAAGTGCCCAATTCGGGTTGCAATCCCAATGCTAACGGTAATGGAACGCAGTTGATTTGCATCATTGGCAATTTGATCGTGTATGCGTTGAGCAAATGAAAATGCTCCCTCGCTGTCGGTACCATTTAGCGTAAAAATGAACTCTTCGCCACCGAAGCGCGCTGCTGTTTCTGTTTCTCGGCAAGCCTTTGAAAGGCATAAACCCAAGGCTTGCAACACATTGTCGCCGTGGCTGTGACCGTAGGTGTCATTAATCCTTTTGAAGTCGTCTATATCAAGGATCAGAAGCGACAATGAATCACCACTTCGCTCGCAGGCGGCGAATTGGTGTTCAATTTCTAGATTGAAAGCCCGACGATTCATGAGGGTGGTTAGCTCATCTATTGTGGCCATTTCTGCAAGGCGGATCGATTGCTCCTCCAGCGTGCTTCTGGCTTGAACCAACTCGTGATATAGTTTGTCTCTGTTGACGGCCAAAAAGAACCCCCAGATGATTGTTCCATCCTTGCGGGTCTTAGCATTTGCAATCACTGGTAGACGAGCGCCGTCCTTGCTTAAGAATGTCAGTTGTATTTCAAGGCATTCGCCACTTTCGAGAAGCATCGGGTAAACATAGCTCTCGCAGAAAAGCCGAGAAGCAGGCGACATAATGGTGGTAGAAGCCTGGCCGACAACTTGCTCGACAGGCCATCCCAACTCATCGGTGATATACCGATTTGAAAAAATGATTCTGCGATGATTGTTTGAGACAATACACCCAAAAGGCAGATCATCCAGTTCGACACTTGTCAGGTCCGTCATCAGGTCGAAACTCTAAGAAATTCCGTCACATTCTGACCGACTTCTTTTGGGTGAGTCATGTGCAGGCAATGGCCTTCAGTGTCGCCTTGGGAATTTCCTTTTTAACGAACTCGCCGATTGAAGTTCCCGCGAGCGCATCAACACTACTTTGGAGGATAAGAACTGGGTGCATCGCTTCAGGTAGCAGGTGCCTTAGGTCCGAAAAGAACGTCGCCTTGGCAAACGTTTTGGCGATGACAGGGTCTGTTGAGCAAAAGCTGTCCGAAAGCTCTCCGACTAATTCCGACCCCTTGTCCGCACCCATAACTAGGGGAGCGAGGTAGTTCGCCCAACCGATGTAATTTTTGTCCATTAGGTCGATAAGCTCTTCCAAGTCGGCGCGATCAAATCCTCCAAAATAGTCAGGCGGGAGGTTCAAGAAACACGGTGACGGGCATACCATAACAAGGTTTTTGAAGTATTCCGGAGACTGTAGGGACGCAATCAATCCGATCATTGAGCTAACTGAATGACCGATGAGTGTCGCTTTTTTGAGATCCAAGGCATCACAGATATCTGTCACATCTTCGGCGTAGCCTTCCAAAGCGCTATATTTCTTTGCATTAAATGCCGATATATCTGATTTTCCGTTCCCCACATAGTCAAACAGAACTATTCGGAAATGTTTAGAGAGTTCCGGTGTTAGAAAACGCCACATAGTCTGGTCGCAACCGAAGCCATGCGCCATGAGAAGCGTGTGCTCTCCCGATCCAATCACAGTGACATTGTTGCGCAGTAATACGTCGCCTTTTGTCATTCCCAATTGCGGCACCCCGTTGATTTGATGTACAAGCCCAACCCCAGCGGATGTCAAAGTTTGAATAACAAACCACATTTAAACCAAAAGAAGCCTGCTATTACGCAGATCGTTAATATTAAAATAAAGTTAACAACTCCTAAACGAGCATCTCGCCGATAAACGTTTAGGACTCAGGCCTGCCATTCGTTTCGCAAGGTGCCAAGGTCAGCTTTGGGCCGTTCACGGCAACCATGGGCGAGAGTAATGTGGTCAATTTCTGCACCATGCACATTTTGACAATAAGGGCGGACAGCTGACATTCGCTGCAAGTGCGAACCGGGTGTGCCGGAACGTTTGAAGCCGACATTGGGGAATCCTAGAAACGGGAGTTTTCTTAGCGCTGTCGCAAGTCGGCTTCGAGCCCAGACCTGCCGCACCCGTAAAACTAATTTTCAGGGGCCGCCAATTTGAATGCCAACGACACAAAAACTATGCCAGAAACTCTGTTGAGCAAAATTTGGGCGCTTGGAGAATCTTTGGTCCGAGCGCCAAGTGAGCAGGCAGCAATCACCACGACACCAAATACAACAAGAGTCACGCAAACCATCAAAGCTCCGAGTAGGTAAAACTGTGCGATAATCGGCCCGTTCTCTGCAACGAAAAATTGAGGTAAGAATGCCAAGAAAAAGATCGTGATCTTCGTCTTGATGTGGCGGGTGATGTCTTACAAGACCGCCTTGTGCAGCGCTGGTTGGCGCAAGGCTTTTCGCCTGAAGCGGCACTGGTCCGCGCGCCAGAAATCGATTTGGCGAATGCCGTGCTTATTTCACAACACGCGTTGCCAGCGAACATTCTTCTAAGCGATTTAGACACATCGCAAGGCCGCCAAACCTAAAAAACCATCGAGACATTGAGCCACAAGGTATCACTCTCAAATCGTCGTTTTGCTCCGAACTCTTTATAGTATTTTAACTTAAGGCTGACGTCTTTTCCAAACACAGAGGTGCCGCTGTAGGTGATCGCGGGGCCCAAGCCAAACACTTGTCCACTTAGACTTTCAGCGCCCAGAAACGCTTTCGTGCTTTGCGCGCCTGTGCCGCTGTCATCGCCGATTTGTCGATAGGCATAGCCCGAAGCCCCAAAGGCCCATCCGGATTTCACATGTTGCATTACTGTGGCCTCAAGATTCAAAGCCGGAGCGTTTTGATAATCCGTGGCTTTGTTGCGGGTGCTAAACAAAAGGCTAGCAGCCCCAGAGACCTCCAGCCCCGTGGTCGGATTGAAATGGGTTGCGGAAAAAACGGGTTGAAAGGACCAAATATTTTTGCCGGTATTGAGGGCATTTATCGTTCTGTTCGGAACGTCTAGGGTGGCCGTGCTGTAGCTCCCTGTGGGCACAAATACAGAAAAAGCTGCGCTATAATGTAGCATGCCGCTGTGCCATCCCACCAATGTTGTCGCGGTAATATCGCCAACGCCGGAGGCCGTATCCGAAATTGGCAGGCCTGTGAGGGGGGGCGTTTGGCCGATAAACGTCAGGTTGGCATCGATGACGAAGGGGATGTTGATGTTAACAGCAGGCGTTCCCCCCCAAAGCTCGCCGTCAAAAACTTCCGTCACGCTGAGTTTGGCGAAGGACAGCTTCAAATCGCTATCCGCCCTGATTGGCAAGCCCGCGAGCGACAATCCTTGAACTGACCCTTCCGACTGAACAAAATCAATGCCCGCATAGGTGCCAGGCCCCGGCACAATGCCCGAAAAGCTGTCTCGAGACCCAAGGAGATAGGCGCCAAGCCCGCCTTCAACTGCATAAGTCGGGCCTGCGATACCTATCGCGAAAAGGGCGGCCACTACGTGGCGGTGGGTCAGCGACATTTTGATTTCCAATCAAACGAGTTAAACAAGCGCGACATCCGCAAAATCGTTAACCGGATGTCGTTTTCGGTTACTTGGCAGGGGTGTACCAGATTGGTGATCCCCAAGCGCGCTCTTGAATGGTGGCCGCTACCTCGGGCAACAACGGTAGATCATTGCGAACCGCATCATAAGTTGACCACCTTGGCGTTGGAATTTCGATGGCCCGCGCGTAGTAAAACGCGTGTTGGCTTGGATCAAAACTCTCGTCGGTCCAGCTCCCCATGAGTGTCGTTGCGCCGATATCATTCGTGTATAGGGCGGTGGTTAGATCGACGGTATTCCCAACTGCGGGCAGGAGACCCTCGGCACTTGCGACGCGATCATCCGACCATACTACATCCACAATCTGTTCATGGGTTTCGCCGCGGCTGTCCACCCACCCCTTGATGACTTGAATGCGATCGAGATTTGCACCCATTGGATCTTTAAGCGCATATACCGTGAAGGTTGGCGCGGTCTCGCTCGAGGCCAAATCTCCTCCCATCGGCACTCCGTTGGCAAAGCCATCCTCAACCATTGCAACTGGATCGCTGAGGTTTGCCGTGAGGTCTGCCCCGCCAAACATGCGTACTTGAATGCGCGGACCTGAAGTTGCGAATGTTTCGCGCCGTTTCATGCCATCGTAAATTGAGGCACGTGTATTTTCCTCAGCCCAAACACCTGCAAGTGAGCCGATAGAGAGATCAATGCCGTCAATCCAGCCGCCGACTCCTGCCGTGCGGCGGCGCTCCACGCTGCCATCTTCCGGACCGTGGCCCCCGATGAAATCATCTTCCGCTACGTCCGAAGTAAGTCCGTTGTGGCTATCTGTGCCTCCGATGAACCCAAGTTTGAAAGGGTTCTCGCCAAGGTCTTGTTCATAGGCCACACCCAGCTTCAGCCCCTCACGCACGAAATCGCGTTTGGAGAAATACCGGTTGGAGTTCTTTTGGATCGAATTGGCGTTCTCAAAATCGGCAAACTCGTCTGCAGTCCAGAATGACTGGTGAACTTCGGAATTGCCCTTAATCTGCATCATTTCTATGAGCGGCTCCCACTTAGCACGAGTGCGGGCATAATCGGCATCGACCGGATCGCCAAAATTATCCACCTTCGGGAACATTTGGCCCTTGGATGCGTTTGAGTTGTGCGGGATTGCCAAGAGCGTTGAACCCGCGTCTTGTGTGGCTTGTAACCACTCCCACAACTCTTCCACTTTATTGGTATCATAGCTCGAAAGCGGTAATTCGGGCACTATGTTGTCGCGGAAAATCACGTTGCGATGCATGTTGCCGCCTTTAGGTGCGGACGACCATTCAAACGCTATGAGCGCTGTGAAAACCCCTGGATCATTATGTTCTTCAGCGGCATCAATAATAAGTTGCCAACCGGATTTTGTGGTCTCGGGCCCTTGGTAAAAAGGCGGGTGGCTTGGATTGTCTCCGCGATTATTGGACACCACGTATTTATAGAACCACGCTTGTTTGTCCTCAAGACTTTCGAGCGTGCGTAGTTCTTGAAGATCATCCTGAAGATACCCCGGGGCGTCAGGGAAGATCGTCGAATACATCTCACCCAGATATTCAACGTGGTCGCTTACGGCCGCGAAATCGAGAGGGCGTTCAAGCTGTTTATGACGCCCGTTTACCAACACGGGTGCGCCTTTGGCAAAACGCAGGCTGTCCGATGGCATCAATCGCGCGCCCCCAATATAGGCGTCCAAAGACAATGCTGTGTGCATGTGTGTTTCGCCAAAATAGGCGTTTCGCAGTGGGTTTGGTTCCGCAAAAGCGGTGGTTGCCAAAAGGCCGGCCGCAAGGGAGGGAAGTACACGTTTCATAAAATTATCCTTCAGGGCTATACCAAATTGGCGAAGTGTAGGCGCGTTCCTGAACTGTCATTGGGATGTTTTCAGGAAGGTCCAAATTGAACTTTATAGCGTCATATGCTGTCCACCGTGGTGTTGGAATTTGAAGCACACGGCCATAATAAAATGCTTTAAGGGTGGAATCAAAATCAGGATCTTGCCACACGGCCCCCAATTCAGATGCGCCAATTGTGTTGGTCCAGCTGGGGATCGAAAGATCGACGGTATTCCCCACGGCAGGAATTTTTCCGTTCGCATCAGCAACGCGATCATCAGACCATGCAACATCATATACTTTCTCTTGCGGCACACCGTCAGAGTCCAACCAGCCCTTAACGATTTGAACTCGGTCCAGATTTGCGTCCATAGGATCACGCAAGGCGAAAATTAGGAAGGAAGGCGACCCTTCACCGGGGTGCATGTCTGCCCCCATCGGAACGCCCTTAGAATAGCCAACCTGTGCAAGGTCGCGACGATGCGTATCGGCCTCCTCAAAATCCCAACCGCCAAAGAACCGAACCCGAATACGGGTGCCCGTTGTGGAATAGGCTTCACGGCGCTCCATGGCGTCAAAGATTGGGCCACGGGCGTTTGAGGTAGCCCAAACGGCGGTCAAACCACTCGTGATATAGCGCCACGAATGATACTCAATATCGAGATCATCGTTTCTCTTGGATAGATGATTGGCGCGGTGTTCGCTCGGTTCGTAGGCCGTAAATTTTCCATAAAAATTGTCATTGTCAGGCGTAGAAAGGCCAGTATGGGCGTCCCCAGCTCCCACAAGACCGAATTTAAAGGGGTTCGTGCCCAACTCATTTTCCAGCTGAAGCCCACGCTGTAATCCTGACCGAACGTATTCTCCGGGAAGCATTTCTGGCGTTTTCTTTTCCGAAATATCTAGATTGCCCCAGTCCCAAGTTTCAAAATCCGCAAATTCATCGTCTGGAGACAAAAGAGGATGTGCTTCGCCATCGCCTTTGATCTGGGTCGCCTCATACAGACGCTCCCACTTGTTGCGTTGCTGTGCATATTCCGCATCATAGGGTGCACCGTCCGCGAAATCGTCCTGTAACGCGAACATCATGCCGTTTGAAAGGTTGCCGTTGTGCGGAATAGCCGTCACATCGCCACCGGTCTTAGCTTCATAGTTTTCAAGCCATTTCCACAGATCTTTCGGGTCGCGGCTGCCCAAAGGAGGGGTTGTCGTGTACGGAACAATTTGCCCCGCACGTTCGGGACCATCCCGAAAAATCACATTGCGGTGGAGGTTATTCCCCGCCTCTAGAGAGGTCCACTCATAGGCGATGAACGTCGTGAATGTACCCGGATCATTGAACTCCTCAGCGGCTTGAATAATGTCGTCCCAGACGCGTTTGTACGCCGGATTTCCGGGCTGATAATTCAACGCCGGTGAGAGTACGCCCTGAGAAAACTGCCGCACAAGTTCCGTCGCGGCCGCTTGCGCCTCTTGCCCGCCCTTCGCGAAGGCTTCGTGGAATTTCTTGCCATCGGGATCTGCAACAATATTTGGAGTCCCCGCGATCATATCCGTAATCGCTCCCATACCGTCGGAGTGGTCGGTGATCATAAAAAAATCGAAAGGGGTGCGCAGCTTTACAGGTTGGCCAGTGTTAGAGTTCACTTGTTCGCCGCGAGCAAATCGATAGGCGTCGCGCGGTAGGAGTCTGGTCCCTCCGCCGCCAGCGTCGCCCGATAAGCCCGTGTGTACGTGGGTGTCCCCAAAATAGACGTTTTCGGGAAACGCTCGGTCTGCATAGGGGGAATAAGGCCGTTCGGCAAAGACCGGATCAAGTCCGGTCATATCAATTGCGTCTTGTGCCGCAGCGGTGGTTGCAAAAGCCGCTGCAACCGCCATTACCGATACTGAACTATTACAAATTCGCACTAATATTCCTCCCAGAATGTGGAACACTGACCACGTGAATTTAGCGTACTGAACACGAGGGAGCCGTCACCGCCCAACCGTGCCATTACCCCAATAATGGGCAGTCTTACCCGATTTAACGCGTGGAGCTGCACCCTCGAATTTAGGCAAATCAGCAACAAAATATGGTCGATGGCGCGTTGTTTTTTGAAGGCCAACGCGATCCACAGTTAAAATCAATAGCAGACACATAAGCATGGCTTCTGCAAAAAGATTGTGTATTCTCATACAATCTTAGCATTTTCGGAGATTTCATGCCAGATTATTCCAAATTGCGCGCTGGTTGGCTTGGTGATCCACCACGAGAATTCGCCGATGCATTCCTTAAAACTGGCCGTTGGATCCAGATAGATTCTGGGCAAATTATTTACGGAATTGGAGCAAATGATAGCAATCTTTATGGGATTGCTTCCGGTACGGCGCGGATGCAAATGGCAATGAATGAACACGAACAAAGACTGTCTCATGTCATTGGGCCCGGATTCTGGTTCGGGGAAAACGAATTCGTTTCTGGCTCTCCTCGCATGCTGGGGTTTGAGGCCGCAACCGACATGCTCCTCTTAAAGATCAACCGTTACGATTTTCTGCAACTTTCCAGAGAATTCCCCGAAGCTTGGAAATGGATCGCCTTACTAGCCGGGCAACACCTGATCACCGCAATCGGAGCGGCAGACGACTTGATGCTTTCCGCACCGCAAAAAAGAATGGCCTCCGTTTTGTTGCGCCTGTCGGGAAACCGTTTAGGGCACCCACGATCCCCCCCAATCAAAGCCATTCCGGCCACGCAGCAGGAGTTGGCCGTCGCCGCAAATCTATCAAGAGCATCCGCAGGGAGTATTCTGCGGGAGATGGAAAGAAACGGAGAAATCTCGATTGGCTACGGTAGTTTAGTGATATGCAATGCAGGCGCGCTGACAGCGCGGGTTCTGTGAGCTTATGACTTCGCATCCAACACCGCACGAATCTTTGAGCATCCTGCCCAAGCAAAAGAATCTATTCGTAGTAATTCTGAAAGCGGCCACGTGAATTTTTCAGCTAGACCCAATTAAAAACGAGGGTTTCCACCCTTCGTGTCGAATGCTGTGCAAGTCAACAAAGCTTGATAAAAACTGCGTGGCCTCCAATTATAATTTGGGTAGACCCAAATGATCGTAAGCGTCCATTCACCCCTTATAATTCCACGGCAGAAGCTGATCCATTTTAATGATCTTGTACCTGTGATGTGGCTCAGGGTGTCTTTAAGGCAAGCCTGTGGATCACCAAGCACCAAGGTCAACTTCGGGCAGGTGCGCGCGTATGACTGCTAAGTCCGCACACTGTGAGTTCAGTTAGGTGCGTATTTCGCAGATGCAGCGAACGGCAGGTTCGACGGGCCGCATTGCAGCATACAACATGTCCGGCGAGAGGCAGCTAAGGGCCGAAAGCAACCAGCGTTGCCCAATAGAGCTTGCCCAAATGCATTATTTCTTAATTGTGAGACAGGAGGCGCAAATGGCTGGTCGGCCACACCCCAGACTCCCTTGGGCGTCAGCCTTGCTCTGCGTTTCCCGATGACACATGCTTATGGGCGGGCTTTCGCTGCGGTTTGTACTAAGATTTTCTACACGCACAAGGCTTACTTTTCCCAAATTTGGCACCTGCGATTGCTTTTAACCGTCCTGCTGAGTGCGCATAGCTTAATAGACAGACCAGAACGACATTTATAGACATGCAAGCAACGTCCTCAACTTCTATCCTGTCCGCAATTCGTCCAAAAACTCAGCCCACCATTCTGACATCTTCACACGCTCATCCCAAAACGCCCCACGTGCATAAGCGCGACGCACCTCGTTTCGCTCAACGTGGGCCAATGCGCGCTCAATTGCATCGGGATGCCACAGGCCGCTTTCATTGGCTAAAGTCGAAAATGTTGCCCTAAATCCATGCGAGGTCATTTCTTCGCCAGTATAGTCCATTCGGCGCAACGCAGCGTTCAAGGTGTTTTCACTGATGGGGCGATGAAATGAACGGGTAGATGGGAAAAGCAACCGCCCATGACCTGTCTCTTCTTTCAATTCCAACAACAATTTAATTGCCTGTCTTGGCAACGGCACGGCATGTTCAATGCGCATTTTCATGCGCTCGGCTGGAATTTTCCAGACATTCGCTTCAAAATCGAATTCTGCCCATTCAGCTAATCGTAATTCTCCGGGGCGCGTTGTGACGATTGCCAGTAATTCCAATCCCAAACGTGTGGTGTTTTGCCCATTATAACCTGAGATTGCTCGCAGCAATCCGCCAAGTGCATCTTTGTCTGTTATTGCAGCGCGTGATTTCGTCTTTTGCCGAATAAGCGCATCGCGCAACGCAAACGTCGGATCGTTTTCAGCCAACCCGTTCGCGATGGCATAGCGAAACACCGCACCGACAGTGGATCGAATGCGATGCGCGGTTTCGTAGAGTTCTTTGGCTTCACTCTTTTTCAGGGTCTTCAGAACGATTGCCGAGGAAATATCATTGATTGGCAAGCGCCCGAAATCCTTGTTCGCGATGGCGATAAAAGACGATACTTTTTTCAAAGTTGCAGGCGCTCGGCCTTCTATCGTGATCTTGGCCAAATAGAGCGCAGCAATCTTTTCAAAGGTATTTGCGTTTTCCTGCTGTCGAAGCACATTGCCTTCTTGTCGTGCCGCGCTTGGATTAATTCCAGCCGCAACGAGCTTTCGTGCGTCATCCCACTTTTGCCTTGCTTGCAACAACGAAACATCGGGATACTTCCCGAATGAAAGCAGCCCTTCTTTTCCGTCCATCCGATACTTGAATCGAAAGAGCCTTGATCCGCTTGGCTGAACAGCAACAAACAAACCATCGAAGTCGCTAACTTTATAAGATTTCGCTTTAGGCTTTAGATTCTTTATCTTTACATCTGTAAGCGCCATGATGGGGGTATCCAATTTTCCTAAATCTACCCCTACCCCCAAAGTACCCCCTTTTTAGACAGGATACAGCCGCACACGACTGGACGGGATAGGACAACAAATCGTTAGAAACCCTTATAAACAAGCTTCAATCGGATGTCACTGGACTTTAAAAAACTGGAAAATGGTGCCCCCACACGGCACCGAACACACGTTCCAAGCCATACAATTCCATTCCCATTTAGAAACAGTTGATTGTTTTTCAATAGGTTACACCATATCACTACTTCCCTCTTGTTCCGTAATATTCCCGTATATACTATATATAGAGATGGGGCTAAAGGTGGGGCTAGAAAAATGAGAGAATTGAACAAATTGAGCGCGGCATTGGTCAAAACTGCCCCTTTTGGCAAGTATGGTGACGGTGGCGGCCTATGGCTTCACAAGGCAGGGAAAGAGAGCGGAAAATGGATTTTACTTGTCACCGTCCACGGCAAACGCCGCGAAATGGGCTTAGGAACTTTTCCTGCCATACCCCTCAAAGAAGCCCGTTCTGAGGCTGAGAAATGGCGTGGGTTGGTACGTCTGGGCAAAGACCCTATCAAGGAGCGTGAGCGCTTAGCCCGCGCCGCCCAGCGCAGTTTGCATATTTTAACAGATGTAGCTTTAGACGCATTTGAAAGCCGCAAAGCTGAACTCAAAGGTGACGGAAAAGCGGGGCGTTGGTTTAGCCCCTTAGAGATTCACATTTTGCCACGCCTTGGGAAAGTGCCCGTTTCCGAGATTGACCAAATCGACATTCGCGACGCGCTCGCCCCTATCTGGCATACAAAGGCCGTTACCGCCCGCAAAGCGATGAACCGTTTAAGCATCTGTATGAAACACGCCGCCGCGCTGGGCTATGAGGTGGATATACAGGCCACAGACAAAGCCCGCGCCCTATTAGGCAAACAACGCCACACGGAAAAGCACATCCCTGCCCTTCACTGGCGCGACGTTCCCGCGTTCTATTCTAGCCTAGACGAAGACACGACAACGCATCTTGCTTTGCGCCTTCTCATGTTGACCGCCGTTCGCTCCAATTCCATTCGCTTCATGCACATTGACCAAATCAAAGAAAATCAACCCGATGATGGCGTTTGGACTATCGAAGGCGAAACGCTCAAAGGCCGCAAAGGTAAGACCTCGGATTTCAGGGTGCCCCTATCCAGTCAAGCAATGGCGATAATTGAACAAGCCCGGCTCAATGCCCGCGACGGGTTCCTTTTCCCCAGCCCGCGTAAAGGCGTGATAAGCGATGCAACAATGGCTCGCCTTATGGAGCGTCGCGGCATGGCAGAGCGTCCACACGGGTTTCGTTCTAGCTTTCGGGATTGGGTGGCCGAAAACACCAACACCCCGCATGATGTAGCAGAAACGGCCTTGGGGCATACAGTGGGCGGCACTGTGGAGCGGGCTTACAGGCGAACTGACCATTTCGAACAACGCCAAGTGCTGATGCAGCGCTGGGCTGATTTTGTGACGGCACAACAGGCCAAAATTGTGAGGATTGGGTAGTTGGATTGGATCAAGCTGTACGAGAGCGAACGGTGGCACGAAATAGACATCTATAAGTTGTCCGAAAACGACGCTCAGACACTCTCAAAACGCCTCAGAAGCGAACTTCCACTTAGAAAATATGGAAGTGAACTCTACAGTTACAGGGATGTCATTGAAGCACATCACGCGACAAATTGGGCTGATTTTTATAAAGCGGAATTGTATTCTACTCTCGAAAGAAATTCGAGCGAAAGTGAAGTAATAGGTGACGGGAATGGCGGCCTTCTACGCGCTTGTTACTTCGCAATGGACTACCTTAGAGACAAAGGCTTCTGGCTACCAGATGACCTTTCGAGAGTGCATCTAGGGTCAAATCATTACTTCGTTGACACATGCGGGAACCGATTACATCTTCCAAAGATTGTAGCCCGTCAATTAGACGAATTTACATTCGGCTTAAGCTACAGCGAACTAGATTGTGAATATACACAATTTGATACTACTTCGCAGGAATCTCAATGGATCGAAAGGCTGAAAGAAATTCGCGATTTTAAGGAGTACTCCATCTCTAAGTGGAGCGCAGCAGAAATTTCTAAAGTGCCCAAAAGCGAACAAAAAGCATTTTTTATGGAACTGGAGGAATGGAAGCAAAAAGAACCATGGAGAGTGTTTACTGACCTAAGAAGGGCTTTGAACGAACGAGTAATTGAACCCAACAGCAGCCTTTTTCATGCTTGCCAAATACTCGAGAATTATAGCGTTCTTTCAATGTTCGAGGGGCGTTCCGAGGACAAGAGAACCCCTCTCGATAAGAAGACTATTGAGGCTATTGCATCTGTTGGCGTGTATATCGGAAACGACTACCAATCACTCCATGCCAAGGCGCACGAGAGCCTAACTTTGCGTGGCATCCGTGATTTCAAGCGAGACAAAAAAGGGGGGGATACGCGGAAAGCGTTTCATGCTGAGAATAGAGCGCCCGTAATTTCTCAAATGCGTGAGCTAATTGAAGGCCCGCGCCCTCACACTAGATCAAATGCCGCAAGGTTGGTTTACGAAAGAGGCGTGGGAACGAGTCTGGTCGCAAATCTCCAACTCTGGAAGCGGTATGGCAAATAGTTGGGACAGTGCCGTTGCTGTCCCAATCTTCGAAAGAATATCAAACCTGTATGAGCGCAAATGTTCATATTCATACAGGATAAAGCACGATGTTACAGAAGCACTATCGCCGCAAAGAAGTTGAAGTAATCACGGGCCTGAGCCGTACCACCATTTATGCCATGATGGACGAAGGCACGTTTCCCCGCCCAATTCGCATGGGTAAGAAAGCCGTTGCATGGCCTGAAAGCGTATTGAGCGAATGGCTGAAAAGTCGCGCCCAAACAGTTGCGCAATGAAAAAACCCCGCCAATTTGGACGGGGCTTAATGCTGGGCAAACTTCGCAAAAACATCCTAGCTCGACCCGTCCTCTCAATCAATACAAGAGGACAATCAAATGAGTAATTCAAAAGCATGGGGCGCAAGAGCGTTCCGAGTCACAAACGAAAACAGCCACTCTAAGAAAATCACCATACAGGGCCGCGAACGTTGGGCACTCTCTGAGCTAATTGCAAGCGGCGAACTTGGCTGCACACCTATCGACAATCCCGCGCCAAGGTGGAGCGCGTACGTTCATTCATTGCGCAAGCTAGGTGTCGATATTGAAACAATCACAGAAGCCCATAACGGGCCATTTAAGGGCACGCATGCGCGGTACGTCCTTACTTCCGATGTTCGCCCATGGGGGGACGTGTGATGGAACTGGAAACCAAAGAAAAACCCCGCGCAAGAATACGGCGAAAGGACAGCCTGTGGCGCGTTGAAGTACGGCAGGCAGCACATGGCACCACAGAGGCAGTTTGGTTGTCTCTGGGGGGCTGTGGGAGTTTTACGCTAGCATTGCGCATTTGGTTGGCAGTTGTGTTTCAGGGGGCGAGCAACGGTGGCTAAGACATACAAGGCACATAAGCGCGGCGGTGGTGAAAGGCATGTGCAACTCCTGGAATGGGTTCAGGCGAGCGAAGCGTGGGCAACAATGAAGCCCGCGCCTAGAGCGCTGTATATTGAATTACGGCGACGATTCAATGGGAGCAACAATGGCGAAATATATCTTAGCCACAGGGACGCGGCGAAAGCGATTAACGTCAGTAAAAATTCCATAGCTTCAATGTTTCGAGAACTCGAGGAGCGTGGCTTCATTCGCCTAACACAAAGACCGCATCTAGGCCCGTCAGGAATTGGGCGAGCTTCAATTTGGGAGTTGGAGGAATTGCCCAGCGCCGATGGAAAGCCCGCAAAGAAGTCATTCATTAGTTGGCGAAAAAACAAAAGCCCCACCCAAAAATTGGGACAAGGTGTACCAAAAATTGGGACGAAGGTCACTAAATGTGCCTAAAATACGGGGAACTGTCCCAAAAACTGGTACGTCAAACCCATGCTTTAGAAATCGTGCGTCCCAATAATTGGTACATATATACATTTAGCCATAGGCGGTTGATTTAGCGCAGCAACAGACTCGCTCAAGGCGCGGGTAACTGTCACCAGCATCAACACCAACTTTACAAAACTTAACACCGCGCTGGGCAAAAAACCAAAGCGGTATTTCCAAGGCTTCCTAATTACATAAGCAAAAATTTGTGGGGTTCACGGCCCCAGCATATCCACAACAATGTCTAAGCATCTCTGGAATAATCGGACGCCGTAAAGCGTGCTGCCTCGCGTGCGCGTACTGGTGACGAAATTCTAAGCTTCTAAGCCTCACTTAGAGAATTGGCTAGAACTGGGGGGGAGTGTAAATCCCTAGCGTCGGCACTTTGGGACCGCTGGGGTTAGGCAATTCTACTCCCCGTCAGTTGGAAGGTAAAAAGTTGGCCCCATGGGGGGAGTGTGATTCCTTGAAAGGATTTTCTGGGGACCGAAGGTGGGTAGCCCTTTTCACACATCCACAAAATGGGGTTTTCGAACGCCGCAAAGCCTTTTTTGCCTCGCGTGCGTATTGGTCGCGACAAGATGTTTATATTTCAACGCTTCAACTTGCGTACAAGTCATTAAGAGGTAAGGTTTAATAACGTGGTTGGAATGGACTGCCCCTGGCTTTTCACCCAATCACCAAGCTCGTTAGCTCCTTGCTCCCGTCCCACATTAAACATCTCTTTTTCTTGGCGTTCCAATATTTTTTCAAGAAAGTGTCGAGCGTCCGCTTGGATGAAAATCGTCAAAACTCTACAAATATAATTTAGGGTATCATCTTCGCTTCGAGCTTTCGGACCAAATTGATAGCTTCCCATATCAGCCATTCCAAATAAATAGCCAAGCGCAAAGTCATCATCGATTTCCAAGGAATCCACTGCAAACTGGCTTCCTGTAGTTCCAGTCAACATCAGTTGATTTGAAAGCAATTGCGCAATAATAGCTTCTTTACCATCTGGCAAACGAGCCGACTTCTTTTTCAGAAAACTAAACATACTCTTCTCCTCCACCTTAAAAGGCATACTGGCCTTACATTACCTTTGCCACCCCATTGCTAAAGAAGTCTTATGTAGGGCGTTATAGATAGCTTGTCCGTGTTTCGAGATGAACAAGGTAACCCTCGAAGCTTACCGAGGAAGGAATGAGAGAAAAAGCCCGTAAACAGAACTTACTTATCAATCGTCACTGGTGGGTCTAAAAGTGGGGCTAGACTCAATTATGCTCAAGTAAGTCATTTAAATCAAACGATTTAATGGATTTAACTGGTGCCCACACGTCTTCACATTAAAGCCTCATCTATTTGAAAACAAATAACTAAATAAAACAAAATTCTCCGCATACCCCCAATAGTACCCCCACACATCAATTCGAAGGACTATAAATGTGCCTTTGGAAGCCAATATACGATGAACTCACTCGGTCCATTCCTCCTAAGACAACGACACTTTCAGCCAAAGTGCCAAACTTTAATCGTAAATAGTCCGGCAACTTAGAACGGTCGAGGTTTTCGACACCGTTTTCAATGTAGTGTGAAAGGACAAAGCTTAGGAAAGAAGCTATCTTTTCGTCATATTCATCTTCGAGTCTTCGCAAGCCGACTTCTGCTCGGTGTTGCCTACTCATCATGATGCGCGAATAGGCAATATGCATCAGTACGTCGTAAATGTCGCTATCTTGAGCGTTGATCGCTTCTTTGATTTGCATCAGGACCAATGCATCGTAGCCACGTTCGGAAAGGCGGCTCAATAGGGCTTTGCGGGTGTCGGGGTTGCTCCAAACCTTGCGCAACTCATCTTCGTCTTTGAACAATTCGGGTAATTCACCAAACATCCGTTTAATGAATTCTTGTGCGCTAATGGGCTTGCCGTCTGGCCCCCAGAACGTCGTGGCTGCAATATTGACGATATGATCATCGCCAAGCTTGATTTCCAGCATCTCCCTCGCAGGCATTCCGTCTGTTGGATCATCTGGACCGTCGCCAGTGTCCGTCTCGTTTTTTTCTTTAGGGTCTTTGGGAACGGATGGAGGACTTACAATAATGTCTGCCGGATCTCCGTCCCATTCAGGATCGTCAAACTTCTCATGGGCTTTCACGAAATCATAAACCGTGAAGTAGTCTTTCCCTTCGAAAGTCCGAGTGCCGCGTCCGATGATCTGCTTGAACTCGATCATAGAGTTGATCGGGCGCATGAGAACGATGTTGCGAACGTTCTTGGCATCGACCCCAGTCGATAGCTTTTGCGAGGTTGTCAGGATCGTCGGAATGGTGCGGCTATTGATCTGAAACCGCTCCAAAAACGCTTCCCCCCCTGCCCCGTCGTTAGACGTCACGCGGACGCAATAGTCGGGGTCTGGGTTGCGGACTTCTTGATTGATGAGATCGCGGATTAGTGCAGCATGGGCTTGGGTGGCACAGAAAACGATGGTTTTCTCGTTTAGTTTGATTTCACTCAGGAAGGTGCGGACACGGTGAAGTTCCCGTTCACGCATTTGACCTTTTCCTCAAAAGTCGTACCTTCCTCAACCTCACCAGTGACAACCTCGTCGGCCCCCTCGAACGTGTAGGTATCTTTGTCCGAAATGAACTGCCGCACACGAAAGGGCGTTAGGTAGCCGTCTTCGATCCCTTCGCGCAGAGAATAAACATAAACCGGCTCGCCGAAATAGGCATAGGTGTCAGTGTTGTCCGTGCGTTTGGGCGTTGCGGTCAAACCTAACTGCACTGCGGGTTCGAAATAGTCGAGGATTGCGCGCCATGACCCTTCGGCATTTGCGCCCCCGCGATGGCATTCATCGATGATGATGAAATCAAAGAAATCGCGGGCGTAGTGTTCATAGCCCAGCTTGCCGCCCTGATCGGTGGTGAGCGTCTGGAAAATCGTAAAGAAGATCGAGGCGTTTTCGGGCATGCTGCCCCGCTTTTTGATCTCACCAGGATCAATGCGCATACGCGCGCCGTCCTCAAAAGCCCCAAACGAGTTGAAAGCTTGGTTGGCTAAAATGTTGCGATCCGCGAGGAACAGGATGCGCGGGCGACGTGTCAGCTCTCCTGAGAGGTTCCATTTGGCCTCAAACAGCTTCCAGCACAGCTGAAACGCGATGCCTGTCTTGCCCGTGCCCGTGGCGAGGGTCAGCAGGATGCGCTTTTTGCCCAGCGCGATGGCCTCTAGTGCCGCGTTGATTGCGTTGTGCTGGTAATAACGGGGTTGCCATTTGCCGCCGCCATTTTCAAAAGCGACCGCGCCAAAGCGGTTGCGCCATGCGTTGTCGGCTTCGAATATGCGCGCCCAAAGCTCATCAGGGGATGGCGGGCCTGCGACGTCACGTTCAATCCCTGTGGCGGTGTCGATTTCGTACCACGTCAGCCCGTTGGTCGCATAAGCAAAGCGCGCTTGAAGGCGGCGTGCGTATTCCTTGGCTTGGGCGACTCCTTCGGCGGCGTCGATGCCTGCGCGTTTGGCCTCGATCACGGCCAGCTTGTGATCGTGATAGCGCAGCACATAATCTGCGCTCATCGGGTTTTCACGCTTGCCCCCTGCGACGATGCGGCCCTTGGCTATTTCCTCGCGGCTGCTCAACGATCCGGGCACCACATCCCAGCCCGCATCACGCAGGGCAGGATCAATGCGCCGCGCGCGGGTATCGGCCTCAGTTTCCAAAGAGTTCCATCTTTTCCAGCCGTTGCTTTTTCACGTGGGGTCGCCACTTGTCGTTGTCCTCGGCCCTCGACGATCCCCCCAAGGCTCGATCAAGCTGCGCACGGGTTAACTTCACAACCCGCTCCTCGTTAATCTTGTTTCGCAGGGCTTCTATCGCCGCGCAAAAATTCTCATAGTCTTGACCCGTGTTTTTATCCGACACTAGCGAGCTCGTCTCCGCACTTTGTCTGACTTCGGAGCGTCCCTTCCACTTCAAGGTCAAACTCGTATCCAGCTTCACAATATCCGGCCCCTCAACCAGAAGGTTCACAGCCTCCGCAACCCATTGATCCATGATGTAGCCCTTGGCTGAGTGCGCGTTTTTATGAAACTGCAGGAAATAGATCAACTTGGTGAAATAGGCACAGCCCATACCCTTCAAATTATTTTTTCTACGACGCTCCGTAAATTCTTCAAACGCGGCCTTGCGGGTTATTTCAATTGTTTGAAGCTTCTTAGCAACGCCCACCCATCCCTGGTCTTCCTGACCGAAAAGCAAGTCACGGTCAGGGTTTCGCATCCCGCCCCACGCCAAAATTATGGCGCATTTGGTTCTGATGTCTGAATCGCTGTTTACCCATTTGAGAACGTAATCATGGCCGATAGTGCCTTTTTCCATGCCCTTGGCACTGACGCCCGTACAGCCTTTAACAAAGCCTTCGACCTTCTTACCACCGGGAATGTCTCGGTCGAGGGGCGTTGCGAGCGCTTCCTCGAATTTTTTGAAATGCGTATCGTTAAAAATAAATTCTACCATAGAGCGAGGTTAGAGCGGAATTACGGAACTGCAAAGCCCCAATACGGCGCTCAGGTCAACTCCCCTGCAAAGGCTTTTTGGAGGAGCGATTGGCGCAGGTCGTCGAGGTCTTGGAGTTTGGCAGCTTGGCAGGTTGCAAGGCTCTCGCATGCGTTCTTGATTTGATCAAGCTGTTCAACAATTTCGTCTTGGATTTGGCGAGACGGCAAAGAAACACGGAACCGACCAACACTTTCACCTGCTAGGTTCGGCTGCGCTGCGCCTCCGATAAACCGTTTGATTTCTTCTTTTCCAAGATCGCTCGTTAAAAAATAAAATGCATATCTGTCTGAAATCTTACCGCTCGGCCTAATAATCATCAACGACGATGCAATTGCACCCTCGGTATGGGGTGCAACAAATGCCGTCTTGCCAATGGTGGCACCTCGCAGGCAGAACACAAGATCACCTTGCTGAACTCGTCCGCCACCCAGAGACTGAAATTTTTCCCGAGTAATAAAGTTCATTTTAGTCGCGTTGAGACTGCCGTCCGGAAGTATTTGACCGGTGTTCAACCATGGAACACCCTCAACAACGTATTCACTTTTGTTTGGGTAGTTCTTTCCTCTATCGCCATTATGA
Organism: Falsihalocynthiibacter sp. CO-5D18; assembly: GCF_041205445.1. Classification (NCBI taxonomy): domain Bacteria; kingdom Pseudomonadati; phylum Pseudomonadota; class Alphaproteobacteria; order Rhodobacterales; family Roseobacteraceae; genus Falsihalocynthiibacter; species Falsihalocynthiibacter sp. CO-5D18. The sequence goes on from NZ_JBGFCF010000010.1 coordinate 42,438, forward strand.
AAACTGACCACATCTTTCAGTTCAACAGCCTCTCCTTTTGAGGAAAGGGCCAGCGCAACTGATCTCTCAAACAATTCCCGCGCGTTTTGGAGGTTGGTTTCGACGTGGATGCGGGCGCGGGTGAGGCCCTCAAACGCCGCATCCAAAACCGCAACAATCCGCTTTTGCTCGTCGAGGGGCGGGAGGGGGATTTTTACCGCCTTAATTTTGGCTTGTGATATGTTTGGTTGAGCGTTCCCAACTGCTTGGCCGACAAGCCATGGCTTTATATGTAGAAAGTAGTAGTAAATATATTCTGGAACATAGTCCGCGTTTGGCAATATGGCGCAAACCGCTTGATTAGTTGAAGCTTGAAATCTCAGAATGCCCACTTCGCCCGCTGTCGCACCATACATTGCCACCAGAACTGAATTCACCGGAAATAGCTTTGCTGAGGAGCCGTCTAAACCTTTTTGAGTTATTGCGCGTTTCGCTGTGACAATGTTGGAACCTGCAACCTCTCCACTTACAAGCCAAGGGATATCACCCCCTTCATAAAAGCCCCTATTTGACTTGAGGGGCGTTCCGCCAGAGCTTGTTTTCGCAACTTGCCCAAGTGCCTTAACCTCCCATCCCGCCTTCACAGCATTCCCCGAATATTCTCTAAAATCTCTGCCGTCTCTGCATCCCGTGCCAGCATATCCGCGATGATCTCTTGCGGCGCGCGCAGGGGGGCTTCCTCGGGGGCATTGGGGTTCTTGACCGAGAGGTCATAGGTGGCCTCTTCCAAATCCTTCACATTGACCAGCCATGCTTTGCCGCCCAAGGTGCGGCCCGCTTGCATCGTCACGAATTCAGCCAAGTCACCATCATTGAGCGGGTTGGTTTTGCCCATGTTGCGCCCCGGATCAAGCTGGTAATACCAGATGTCGCGCGTCGCCTTGCCCCGTTCAAAGAACAACACAACGGTTTTGACACCCGCGCCCAGAAACGTACCACCGGGGCAATCAAGGATCGTATGCAGGTGGCAATCATCCAGCAATTGCTTGCGCAGCGCGATGGAGGCCCCGTCGGTGTTGCTGAGGAATGTGTTTTTAATAACAATAGCGGCCCGCCCGCCTGCCTTTAGGCTTTCAACGAAAGCTGCATGAACATATAGGCGCTTTCCGAGGATTTGATCGGAAAGTTCTGTTGCAGTTGTTTGTTCTTGTTGGTGCCAAAGGGCGGGTTGGCAAGGATGATGTCGTAGCGGTCTTTGTCTTCGATATCCGCGATCCGTTCAGACAGGGTATCGGTGCGCAGGTAGTTCGGGGCTTCGATCCCGTGCAGGATCATATTCATCAGCCCAATCACATAGGCCAGCGGGGCCTGTTCCTGCGCGTAGAAGGTTTTGCGTTGCAGGATTTGGCGTTGGTCGGGGCTGGTGGCTTGGCTCTTGAGATAGTCGAACGCTTCGCACAGGAAGCCCGCAGAGCCAGCGGCGGGATCATAGATGGTTTCGCCGAGTTTTGGATCGACAACCTTGATCATGGCGCGGATTAGCGGGCGCGGCGTATAGTATTGCCCGCCGTTGCGCCCCGCGTTGCCCATATTCTTGATACGGGTTTCATAGAGGTCAGAGAGTTCAGACTTCTGATCTTGGGTGCCAAAACTCAGGTTGTTGATAAGGTCGAGCGCGTCACGCAGCATATAGCCGTTGCCGAATTTGTTGCGCACCTCGCCAAAGATTTGCCCGATCTTGGATTGGATCGAATCTGGGTCGAGCGCCGTTTGGGCAAAGCTGCGCAGATAGGCCATGAGATCGTTGTTGACGAAATCCACAAGGTCCGTCCCGATCCGCGTTCGGTCAAGGTCTGGCTTGCCCTCTGGGGTCGTTGGTGAAGCCCACTCTGACCATCGGTATTGCGGCTCAAACAGCGGTTGAAAAGGTTCGCCCGTCATTTGCGCTTCGAGGATGCGTTCCTGCTCCAAATCGTCGAGATATTTGAGGAACAGCATCCAAGAGGATTGTTCGGCATAATCCAGTTCGGAGTTACACCCCGGCTCCATGAACATAATATTGTCGATATTTTTGAAGGTCTGCTCAAACATTGGCGCTCTTTCATTTTTCGGCACTTTGCATTGGTACGGGTCTTAAATAAAGGCCAAAGCCTGATTAGCCGCTCCTTTTCTTAATCAGCTCAGCTTGGCGCTCGATGGAGACGGGGCAATAGGCGCTGACTGAGGTGATGACACTGGAATGCCCGATGTTCTGAGAAAATGCTTTGAAGGCTTCGCGCGACGGGTATGTGGTATCAGCCCACTTCACGAGCGTTTTGCGGAAAGCGTGGGGCGTAAAGGGAGGGAGGTCTGCGCGCAAGAAGGCCTCTTTGATTACCGAGCGGATTGAGTTGGCGTTTTTGTATACCTCGCGATTAAGGCCAACAACTTGGAACGAACCATCTATTGGCTTGATCTTTGCGGGCGAAAACAAGGGATCATCAGGCCCAAACAGCGCGGTTGTTCTCAGATGAGTGACCCAACCCGCGAAACACGCCAAGTATTCGGGATCGACGGGCAGGAAGTAGCTGGTGAAGGTTTTAGAGTTTTTCGTCTTTACCTCGCGCGCATCCTGATAAACGCAACCGTCGATCATGTTGATGTGTTTGAGCTTCAATGACGCCACCGCGCCATCCCGCGCGCCTGTCAGCATAAAGAATGCGAACAACGCTTTGTTGCGGCGTTCGATCTCTGTCGCTTCAGGCATGTATGAGAACGCATGACGTGCCATTTCCATAGAAGGATACGGCGTTTCGCGCGTTGCACTGGCGACGCGCGCGCCCTTGGCGTCCATATTGAAGTAATCCGCGTCGGAATGGCGAATACGGCTTTTGTATCCACTTTGATCTGCTAGCCAAAAGATGAACCCTTTGTTGGCGGCAAGGATGCTGCGAATTGTGGATTTTGACAATGGCTTGCCCGTTGTCTTACTCACTTCGACGCTCAGACGGTCCTGAAATTTGATCGCCTGCTCGATGCGAAAGCGTTTGAAGCTGGTGTAACCGACGCTCACCTCAAACCTAAGAATACCCTCAGCGGCCTTTAGAACCGTGCTAGCGTCCTTGCGCTTAGCGGCCTTGAGATATTGCAGGTAGCGGCGTTTGATCCGCTCGTTTTCTTCGTTGTTTTTACGCATTGGTTAGCGCTCCTGTTTAAGTGTACATTTAAGCGGGGCATGGCGGTATCTATTAGGCATTGCTGCCCCCGCCTGTCTTGATCTGGAAGGTTTCGGAAAACACATGGGTCTGAGTGTTGGAAATCATCCGGCTTGCGCACGCGCCGCAACACGCGCAAATGCCCATCAGGCGTGTGGTTTTAGGTGTGTTTGCGAATGCCTCAACTGACATATCGAGAGGCTTGCGCCCTGCCCTGCAAGAAAGGCAAAATAACTCATTCGGGGCCAGCGGTGATTTGGTTGCCTGATATTTGGCGCGTAGGTAATCGCGGATTGCAGCACCCGAAATCAAGTAAGGTTTGCGCGAGGCCATGACGGGCAAACCGTCTTTGATCCAATTGCGGATCGTTGCTGGGGATTTGCCCAGCGCGGCGGCAGCCTCACCAATTTCGTAAGTTAACGCAGCCTTCACTGCCATCGGGTTGGCGCGCATATTCATCCGCTTCACCTTCAAAAAGCGCACAGATGTCATCTGCTTTCCATACGGTTGTTCGCGGGCCTAATTTCTGCGGTTGTGGAAATCGGCCATCCTTAACGCCCTGCCACCATGTCGATTTAGATACAGGGATTGGGCCCCTAGGCGCTAAGATTTGTGCCAAACGCACGAAGCCAGCTTTAGGAAATGTAGGGTAGTCCATTGTGATCAGTCCTTGTGTTAAGAAGTCTGATCAAGTCCTCGCATCGAAATTACTGGGTCAGGCGGATTTGGAAATCCTTTACCCTATTAAGATTAGACGGCTGATATTAAACAAAAAAAATATCGCTATTCGTTCAACGAATAGTGATCATTCAGGTTTCCAATCTTCTGGAATCAACTCCGAACCCTTTTTGAGGTATTTTCGAATGGTGTCGTCCGATAGCGCCAACCCTAATCTGTCGGCGACTCCCTGAATTTCCATCGGGATTTGACTTCGCCGAGCTTTCGGGTCGTAGCCGTAACCGTCAATGGCCATAGCAGCGATTAGTTTTGACATAGAAACCATTTCACGGCCATCCAGTTGCTCAGGAATTATAGAAACTTCGGGAACCGCAATGCTCGGGCGATTTGAAGTAACCCTTTTAGCTAACATTGCCATGAATTCCGGATGGACATTTAGCTTCACGTCTTCAATCCAGTCGTGGAGGAGCAACAGGTCGGGCTTGTCATTATGATTGTATGGGTCAAACTTACGTCTGATCGTCTCCTTATGTCGTGTCATGTACTCAGCCATTGAGTCCACTTTTTGAGCATTTCCTCTCGCATCAAATGGCTTGATCTTGTCCATGAGCTTTTTCGCGGGTTCAAATCCCACTGAAAGCCAAGCCACCTCATCTACTGATAGAAACTCAGCCCTACCCCAATGCTCAAAGTCAGCCAAATCCTTCGTTTGGAAAAATGGAACATGATACCATATCGGCAAGCGTCCAAACCTTTGATTGATCTTGTTCTCATAACCTCGAACCCACGATTTAGAGGTCTCCGAAATTGGGGCTCCGTCTGTTGAGAAGCTGTGGGACAGCGCTTCCGGTTCCATCTTCAGAAGATCATCGGAGATGGCATGCAAGATATCATCACGCATTTGGGTGATACTCACCATAATACGTACATGGTCGGCACCCATCTCTAAGCATCCAACAGGTCCTTTTTTCGCAACAATTTCACCACCGACCTTTTGAATGATCCTTTCGTGTAACTTGTCTCTCTCTGACTTTTCCATAAACGCTCGCAAATGATTCCAACATTTGAAACAGCCTGCCCTTAGCTCATCAAGATATCCAGCCCTCCAATCCGGAAGCCCGACTGTTTCTTCCAACAATCTTTCTCTGCGAAAGCGCCCCGTGCTTCAATTCTCCCATCGTTCGTAAGTGGTTATGCGCTGGCACCAGGATGCCAAAGACTGTCCTTGTTGGATAATGCAGACCACTTCGTGAGCAATTCATGGGCAGAAAACTGAAGTGGCAACTAAGGGCGGAAAGCGGATCTTCGCTGCGGTCTCTACCGATGACCGCTCTGCAAAAAAAAGCGACTTTTCGCCGCTTTTGCGCAAGTTCCTACTGCTAAAGACGTCTGCTGTGAGGTGGAATGTTCTCGGGAGTAACGACCTGAATGTGAGAGATGGTCGTATGAAGCGGATCAAGCATGAGTTTGTGGTGATGCAAGAAGGCGTGGAACACGTTTTGTAAATCAACGCGAAGGTCATGGTGCAGCACAAAGCTGATACAGCCATTTTCGATTAACCGTCGGTTTTCACTGTCCAGATCATGGGCCACGTAAATGTCAGGGAGTGCGCCGTTCTGCTCGAGGATTTCCAAAATCGTCGTGTTGCCACCACCCATTGAATAGACGGCACGCAGCTGGTCAAAATCTGCTACAACATTTTGCATTATGCGCGATGTTTCAAAATGAACGCCGCTGCCTCCGCTTGCATCTATGATGCGCAGGTTTGGACACAATCGGTTAAGTGTCGCCCTGAACGCCACTTCTCGCTCTTCCTCCCCCAAAAAGAGACCACTGCTTTTTGAGGTCAGCACGGTTCCTGCGCCTTCCCCAACCGTCTTCGCAATCAAGTAGGCCGCCGTGCGACCTGCGCTTTGATTGTCAAGTCCGACATATGCGATGCGCTTTGTTGTGGTCAGATCGGTAACCAAAGTGACCACTGGAATACCTGATGCAATCAGTTGATCCACCGCCGCTCTAATTGTCGGCAGATCACGCGCTTTGAGGCAGACGCCATGGCTGCCACGCTTGGCGATGCGCGACAAAGCAGCAACGACATCATTTCCCCCCATAATCTCTTGCGCCAAAAACCTTGGGCGACACACTGCGTTTGCGACACGTGGCAAAACCTGTTCGGCGGCTTGCTGCACTTCACGACTGAAGCGTGATGGCGCTTCGATGACAAAATCGAAAAACAGACGTCGCCCATGAGCGGTCAATTGCCCCTCTTGTCCTTCAAGTTCGGAAATGGCTGCGGCAACACGTGCCTTGGTTTGCGGGCTGACGTTCGCGCGATTGTTTATCGCGCGGTCAACCGTCGCAGTGCTGAGCCCTGACTGTCTCGCAATTTCTTTAAGTGGAAACCGATGTGTCATTTGATGTGTTTCTGATGTCTTTTGGAAATCCAATCAAGGTCTTTTTGTCGAACACTGGGGATAACACAGGGAGACATTCAATGAACCACCAGATCGAAACAGATACAGGATATTTTGACAGCGCGGACTGTGATTTGGGCGAATTCACCGCGCTTATTAATAAAGCTGTAGACCCATCAAACGTTCCAAACGCTGACAACATCCAAAAGAATGTACCAATTTATGACATGTCAGAATTGCGTCTTGCTCTTGAGGATAAGGCGCAACGTCGGACAATAACGGCTGAATGGGCGCGTGTTCTTCAGGCGGGTGCAGGCGTTCTGGTTTTGCGTGGGGCGTACGCGGACACTACCGTTCTTGACGAGGCTACTGCAATCTACGAGCAAATTATTGCAACAGAAAAACTGGCAAGTGGCGGCGGAGGGGACCATTTTGCGGCGTCGGGGTCCAATGACAGGATATGGAACTCCTTGCAAAAACTGTGCGAAGAGGCTCCGGATGTATTTTTACGATATTTCGCCAATACATCCATCGCTGCGGCGTGCGAGGCATGGCTTGGCCCAAACTATCAAATGACAGCTCAGATCAATCTGGTTCATCCCGGCGGTGCGGCACAGCAAGCCCACAGAGACTATCACCTCGGCTTTCAAACGGCTGAAATTAGTGCGGAATATCCCGCGCATGTTCACGACCTTTCGCCTGCTCTGACGCTGCAAGGTGCCGTCGCACATTGTGACATGCCAGTTGAAAGTGGCCCAACAAAGCTTTTGCCGTTCTCGCAACTTTACCGCGCAGGTTATGCCGCGTGGCGACGGGACGATTTTAGGGCGCTGTTTGAAGAGCGTTGCATTCAATTGCCGCTGGCGAAAGGGGATGCCCTATTTTTCAACCCAGCTCTCTTTCATGCGGCCGGCGCAAATACGAGTAGTGACATTCACCGCATGGCCAACTTGTTGCAGGTGTCGTCTGCGTTCGGGCGTGCCATGGAAACGGTAGACCGTGAGAAGATGTGCAAATTGCTGTATCCCCACGCGATGGCCGCACACCAGAACAGCACATTGGGCGTTTCAGACCTAAAGGCTGCAATTGCTGCGTCTGCAGAAGGGTATTCATTTCCGACCAATTTGGACCGCGATCCCCCCAAAGGCGGGCTTGCACCTGAAACCCAGCAAGCGCTGTTTGCGCGTGCCCTTGCTGAGGGTTTTGATCTTCAGGAATTTGGAGCGATTTTGGATGAAATGCATGTCAAGAAATCGTCATAGCTTCAAGCTATCGGCGTAAAAGTGTCTGCCGTTTTCGCTCGACCAGACTTGCAAGGCGGCCATTCGCCGCTCTGCAGAAAACTATCACTTCAGGCTCGAAGCCGCCGTTCGCTGCGCCACGCATCAAGGTCCGGTTAGGGCCGTTCGCGACATCTTCGCTAGAAGTTGGCTCGAGACTTTCCCGCAACCGCAGCATTCGTCATTAAGGGCCGAATTCGGTCGTTAACAGAGCGTTGAACCAAGGTCTGCACTGCGAGAGTACACTCTTCGGAACTTAAAAAGCGTATCCACTAGCAGCTCTTGCTTTGTGTTTTGCCAAAGCTGCTTCAAATGTCGTGTAGTTATTTATTTCAGATTCCCATTTTCTTTTGAAATCGAAGTAAGCGGGACATTTTTTTTCGTTCTTTTCACAAGCAAGCATCAATTTTTCACCCTTGGCGAATTCGCGACTGAGTCGACCGGCAACATCGTTAGGGTCATGCAAGGCGCACCCTGAAATAATGGTAAGAAGTGTGAAAATAACCAGTTTTGACATTGTTGCCTCAAATATGTGGAGCGGACTTTGGATGAATACTGCGCACTATGTTCGCCTTCTGCAATGGATTTCTAATTGAAATTTAGAACTGTTACAGTGAGTTGTGGCAACGCATCGGATTATGTTCAGGTACTTTTCGACCATCGCGCCACAAAACACATATTGTAGGCGAAGCTCACAGCCGACTTTCGCTGCGCAATGCATCAAGGTCTGTTTAGGGCCGGAAGCAGACTCGGTCACTAAGGCGGATTGCGGACTTTCGCCGCATGCGCGAGACAATCATACCGCCACATTGGAAGCCGACATTCAAGTGCGCCTGAAACTGGGCTATTCTTTAAACCGACACAGACCACAAAAAAGCTCTACTTTGTCTGGTCTACGGCTCCAGACTTTGCAGGTACCATGTTTCCTTAACTGCCCGGCCAAAATTATGGTTCAGGCAAATTACTAAAGGCCACCGATAAAGTCGTCCATTTTTGATACCGAGACACCGTTGTGGCGGAGGATATTGAACGCAGTAGTGTGGTGAAAATAGATATTCGGAAGTGTAAACCCAAGGAAATAATTAACTCCGGTCAACGTGGCAGTTTCATTGCCCATTGGGAAAGTGATTTCCCGGTCATGACCGCTATCCACAGACGCTTTATCAACGCTTTGTATGAACGCGACGGTGGCGGCGATGCGGGCTTTCATTTCTGCTTCAGTTCCGACGGCATCGGGGATTTCAGGGAATGGGAGGCCAGCTAGTCGGGCTGTACCGCGAAACGCATGATTTGTCGTCGCCTTCACTTGCTCGGAAAAACTCCACATCTCTGGATTTAAGCGTGCCGTGAACAGAGTTTCGGGAGAAAACTTCCTCGTTTCGGCATCGGACACAGCCTTGTCGATCATGCCCACTTGACCAGCGAGCAGCTTGACGTAGACGGGCACGGACGCCTGATAGATGGAAAATGGCATTTGGTATCCTTTTATTGTTTTTGATAATGAAGCGCTTACGGCGATTGGCGAATCTGAGAAAGGGCCCAGACCTAAGGTGCGCGGCAAACAAACGAAGTGGCCTGCAACGGCATTATTGCTGGTCCGGTTCCAAAACGATCATGGTACCGTTCGAGAATGAGATCGACGACATCCTGTGGGTTGACCTCGCCACGTTGTCGAATTTCATCAACCATCGGCGTTCCGTGGATCATCGCGTTTGCGAAAGCCTCAGGATCTAAAATCTCTTTATCAAAATAGATTTTTTCGTGTTGTACATCCTGCCAACCGGCAGCTCTCAGATCACGCATCACATCAGCAGGATCGCCATATGAAAATGGTGCTTTGTAGAACCCCGGCGGATTTTCAGGAAAAAATTGTGCTACAACCTCATGAGATATTTGCGAATAAGGGTTGGCCGACATTGGACCCCAAGTATTAAAAATATAGTGGCCGTTCGGTTTCAAGACCCGTGCGGCTTCGCGGTAGGAAGCAGGCTTGTCGGGAAAAAACATAACCCCGAATTGACAGACTATCATGTCGAACTCGTCATCGGAGAACGAAAGGTCCATTGCATCAGCTTCGGAAAATTCAACATTTTCGGTGGGTAAAAATTTGAGGCTCGCAAGGTCCAGCATCGGCTGGTTCAAGTCAGTCACGACAAGGCGTGCGTCTGGCGACAGGATATCTCGGAGCCGTCGACTTAATATACCGGTTCCTGCTGCGAGTTCGAGCACATGACGTGCGCCTTTGGCACCCGCTCGCGCAGCCAGATCGTCAGCATAGTCATAAAAGATATTAGGCCCAAGTCCCGTATCATAAAAATCCGGAATGGTTCCAACGAATTGACCATTAATCGTCGTCATTTGCGTCTCCCTAATAAGAGGCAGCAAGATTGCGACCTCGCCTTTCAGCCTACATCACGCAAAGCAAAAAGACAGTGTTAACTGTTGATTTTCACTGAGAGCTGACCCGGTATTTTCACCGAGATATGACCCACCTTTGTTTATGTATCAGCGTCTATTTTTGGTCAATGCGGTCGTTTCCTTTCGAGTTTTCATTGCGGCCTCGGAGCTGGCTTTGAAGCGGTAGCTGTCGTTGCCAGTTTCCAGGATGTGGCAACGATGTGTGAGGCGATCCAAAAGCGCCGTAGTCATCTTTGCATCTCCGAAGACCTGGGCCCATTCCGAGAAGCTGAGGTTGGTTGTTATGATGACGCTGGTCTGCTCATAGAGGCCACCTGACCTCCCACGGAAGCGACCGCGCATTGCCGCACATGAATGCAGAGGCCTCTACGGGGCTTTGCGTTTGCATGCAGAACGAATTTATCGCGCGCGTCCACTAATTTTACGTTTGAATAAATTACATGTGTGTATCGACCGAACAGCACTTACGTGCTAGATTTGAGCAACATGACGCAGCTAGTTTCTCACTGCAAAATCGCCGCATGACCACCAGGTTCTTTCCACTCCCCAAGTCGGTCGAATGACTTCCAAAGTGGATGGAGTTTTCTCTAACCGTGCCCGCTTGAGTCTTGGAGGCTACCAAAAATGACCACCTCCAAGACATTAGTAACGTAGTTACGAGATGCCGCGAGCCCCTAGGCCTGCATCAATGTTGAAAACCTCACCCGTGATAAACTTGGCACCATCGCTTGCGAAGAACTTCACCATACGTGCGACGTCTTCTGGTTCAAACACCGCTTTGGGCAGCGGATGTGCCGCCGACATAATTTCGATCACGGCTTCCCACGTCGGATTTTCCGGAGAGAACGCTGGTATCAGTGATCTTGACAGAGGCGTATCAATAAGCGACGGGCAGATCACATTGCATGTTATTCCGTCACCGGCCAGCGAAAGAGCAGCCGATTTCGCCATTCCGATCACAGCCCATTTAGATGCAGTGTATGCTGCGTACCATTCATTGGGCTGACGCCCCAGGATGGACGAAATTACGACAATACTTCCGGATTTCTGCTTTCTCATGACTGGGGTCGCCGCCTGAATGGTACGCAACGCCCCAGTGACATTTATGTCCATTACAGTTTGCACGAGATCATCATCGAGAAACTCGAGGGGCCCAGCTTGTGTGATGCCGGCATTGACAAGTACGTGGTCCAGCGAGCCGAAGCGGGATACCGTCTCATTGACTGCGTTTGTCAATGCTGCGCGATCCCGCACATCGCCTTGGATTGTTAGGCACTCAACTCCATGTGTTTCGATCTGCAACTTTGCATTGTTAAGGTCTTGAACTGAAGACAAGTCGTAGCCGACTTCTGGCAGATTTTTAGCAATATCAAACAGCACGATGTTTGCACCTGATTGTGCCAACATATCTGCACTGGCAAGCCCGATACCACGAGCACCGCCTGTCACAAAGGCCGTTTTGCCTTCCATCTCTCGTCCAGTTTGCGCTTGCGCGGGTGTTGATCCTCCTGCGACCGCAGCAACAGCAGCAATTGTCGCAGCGCCACCTCCAACTAAGACCGATCGACGACTTGCGCTCTCGACGCGTTCGTTTGAGTCTAATTTTTCATTGTCGTTTTTCATTGTTATTTCTCCGTTTGCATTGGTTATCTTGTTTTCGGCCAAGTGCTCTCCGCGCTCCACCTGGTGCGTGCCTTACCGACGAGTTTAAGAAGTCGAGGACGAGCTTGCGCGTCAAATAATCCGAAAGCCCTCCCTAAACCTCCGAACGTTTAGGCGCAGTGCCAACTCTGAAGAGCAAAATCGGCTTTGGGGTCGAAGCCTGTCATTGGGGCTTGCGCAGCGACCGGTTGAAATTGCCCCGCAGAGCGGACGTTGGTGCAAAGCGGCGTCACGCGGCCGTGCTTGGATCGCCCGTCGCCCAAGCGACACCCTCTCCACGATCCATTGTTTTGATGGACGCTATGTCTGCGTCGTCAATTTGAAATCCTGCAAGGTCGATATTTTGCCGCATCCGATCTGGGTTCAGACTCTTGGGTAGGACGGCGTAGCCGTTTTGCACGCCCCACCGCAAAAGAAGCTGCGCTTCGGATACGCCATATTTTTCGGCCATCTGAGTGAACACCGATCCATCCGCCTTCATCGCATCGGTCTTAGCACTGTCTTGCCCCTCCTGCGTCCGCCATGTCGAAAGTGGGACAAGGCTGCTGTATGCAATCGGAGCGATCCCATTTTCGGCCATGTAGGCGATCAACTCTGGCTTTTGGGACCATGGGTGCAGTTCGATCTGGTTCGCATCAGGCATCGGCAGACCGGCCTGTTTGATCTCGTCGAGGTGGCCTTGGTTAAAGTTGCTCACGCCAATAGAACGGGCTTTGCCCATCTGCTTTAACTCAAGCAGTGCGCGCCATTGGGCGATACGTTCCGGCCCGCCATAAGGGGCGTGGATGAGGTAGAGATCGGCGTAATCCAGTCCAAGCTTTGCAAGGCTTGCATCACATTCGGCGACTGTCTGATCGCGTGATTTTGGTGTGTCGCCCCATGCCGGATTGCCGGGCCAAAGTTTCGCGGTCACAAAAATCGCATCGCGCGCCAGTCCCGTCGCCTCCAACCCAGCGCGGATGCCTGCGCCGACGGCCTCTTCGTTCTGATAAGCTGCTGCTGTATCGATATGGCGATACCCGTTTGAAATAGCGGAACTCACAGCGGCCGGAGCGTCATCATTTGACACTAAATACGTGCCAAAGCCCACGGCGGGGATTGCTGTATTATCGTTCAGGCGAAAAGTTTGCTGCATGGTGGTCATGATCGTCTCCAGTTGTGGCGTAGCGTTAAGGGCATCCTAACCGCGAAGATGGGGCGTCGCCTGCCAAATTCTCTATTGCGCATGCCTATTCCTCCAAAACATTATTGTTATAGGTGCGCCCGAAGTCAGTGCGTGCTATGGAATGGCGCGAGGAGATTGACATGCAGCTCAATGAAATTGCAAACCACGCCGCAACATATTTGACCAATATTGGCATAAAACCGGACACAACGTTGCCGAACCTCTTTGTAATGCGCAAGGAAGAAGTCAGCGCGTTGGAGGCGGTCGTCTACAATCCTGTCATCTGTCTTATCCTACAAGGGGCCAAAGAAACGACAATTGGGAGGCAATCTGTCAAGCTACGGGCTGGGGATGCGCTGCTGGTCAGCCATGATCTTCCCGTTCTATCCAAGATCACGCTGGCCAGTCCTGATATCCCTTATCTTGCCTTGATCTTCTCAATTGACTTGGGAGCGATCCGCAGCCTGTATGAACAGGTTGGCGAAACCGTAATCGAGGTTCCAAACGCACGATCCTTGTCCGCAGGGCCTGCAGATCCTTCATGGGTAGAACCGCTTGGCCGCTATCTATCGTTGGCGGATAAGCCGCTGGAGGCGAAGGTGCTTGGCCCCGCGATTTTACGCGAAGTTCATTTTCGCCTGTTGATATCGCCCATCGGAGGAATGTTGCGCAACCTGCTCTCCGTGGATAGTCACGCCAGTCGCGTCGGCAAAGCAATCTTGAAGATAAGAGCAGGCTTTCGTGAGCCGCTCGCTGTTGCAAAACTGGCCAAAACTGCCGGGATGAGCCAGTCATCCTTTCATGAGCACTTCAAATCGGTAACGGGAACCACTCCGCTCCAATTTCAAAAGGACTTGCGGATGATCGCCGCGCGCGAGCTGCTGCAAAGCGGGCAAAACACCGTCTCTGCGGTGGGATTTAAGCTCGGGTATGAAAGTCCGACACACTTCAGTCGCGATTATACCCGCAAGTTTGGCCTGGCACCGAGCAAAGAAATAATGCGCATCGACTTGGTGCATTCGTAGTGCGGAGCAGACATTCGCTGCGTTACATCAATTATGTCTATTTGGGCTCGCAGCAGTCATTCGCTGCGGCATCGGCGAAGGTCCGCTTAGGGCCGTTCGTGTCATTAAACACTAAGGGCGGATTGCCGATCTTCGCTGCGTATAGAACGAAGGTCGGCAATCCGCTCTTAGCGCCAAATGCTGCACTTTTCACGAAGGTCGGCTTTGGGCCGCGAACGCCGGAAGTTGGACCATCAAAGCACGACATGGTTCGCCAAGCATGAGATCCGGTTCAAGCCCGAAACCCAAAGTGATTGTGGTCAACACACAAGAAAAAAAACTAGGATAATAGTCGGTTACCTTCGGTTTTTCCCAAGGCGCAACCTTGCAACATTTTGCATGATGCTCCGTACGGAGATCATATTTAGTTTCTCTGATAGAATGGATCGCAATAACCCGTCGCGTGACAGCGGCTCAACGAGACGGCTGCTGTGGACAATGCCCGGATAGAGCAGAAAAAGTGGCTGGGGGGCAGCTGAAAAATCAGCTTTAGGGCCCATGTAATCGAAGCAAACAGGAACGGGGCTTTCCAGCCAATTTTCGGGGAAAAACTCTTCCGCGTTATCAGTTAGGAATAAACCTGTGCGTTTTTGACCCTGGATAATTTCAGTCAAACCGTTTCGCCATTTTGTTATTTTCTTTCGATTTCCCTCAAGTCGCGAGCCATCGACGATCCAGAGCATGTTCTTATAAAATGCCTCTCTCGACCGACGTTCTTCTGGTTCCAGATGGGAATGTTGGACCTCTACAGTGAGATCAGCAAGCGTATAGACATCGGCAATGTGTCTTTCGCCTGTCGCTTCATCCGAAAATATCCGCTCTTGCCATCTTAGAGGGAATTCGTTCTTCCAGTTACGATGCCAGTCAGTTTCGGGTTCCCACCAAGGATCGCAGTCCGCTTTGCTTTTGTGGGCCCAATGATGAACTCTGACTTCACCACAGCGAGGTATCATCTCTGATTGACAAAAGGGACACATTCCAACAGCGCCTGGCAATGGCCTACTTCGGTTGCCGTTGATATCTGCAGTAAGCATTTGTGTCCCTCCGGTTCAAATAGGGTTAATTGGGGCCATTACTAACCATAGCAGGCCGATTCCGAAACCGTGAAGTGCCTGCTGCCCTTACGGTAAATGGGCATGGGAACACCCACAGCGAAAGCTCACCCAGTTCGTTAAGACGCCTTCCAGTCTGCAGAAATACAGCACACTTGATGAATGTCTGCTTCGGGAAAGCTGCGTTGCGGCATAAAATAGCATCACCAAGGGCAGCTAAGGGCCGTTCGCGTCGCCTAAATTAGGGCTCAGTTCGAAACCATCGTGCTAACGCCGCATTCGACACTAAGGGCGGAGAGGAGCCGTTCGCTGCGGGCGCGAGTGAGCCACACCGCAACGATTTAAGCGGACATTCAGGCGGCGTCTAACCCGATATTTGCTCTAATCCGCCGCAAGGCAGTTTCGAACCCAGTACCACCCTAACTGCCGAGCGCAGTATCCGTCAGTTAGGGCGACAGGCCGCCGTTCGCGGCAGCGTCCAGTGATGATGGCTCAGCTTAGAAATTTGTTGTTATGTAATCTGGTATTTTTGGCTGAAATCGACCGGTAACCATAAACTTTTAGTAGAACTCCGAGACCCAAGACTTGACCCCAGTAGGTATCGCTCTAATCTTTCTTACCATTGCTTTGATTCGGGATCGTGAGACTGTTCGTCTCAATTAATATTGGGCGTAATGCGACTATTTCAAAAACAGAACCCTAAAGGATGGCTACTTCAACATGAAAACAACTATTCAAGTAACACTTGGGGCGGCCGCGGTCTCTCTTGTGTCGGCCTTCCCGGCGGATGCCCTGGACTTCGATCCGTCGTCGCTTTCCACCTACGGAAGCAAACCTAACATTATCCTGATCGTGTCTGACGATACGGGATACTGGGATCTAGGTGCTTATCATGGCGGCGCGGCACGCGGAATGGCCACCCCCAATTTGGATCAGCTGGCCAAGGAAGGGATGATGTTTACGGATTTTTATGCACAATCCTCCTGCACACCCGGACGTGCTGCTATGCAGACAGGCCGTTTCCCAAACCGTTCCGGCATGACGACTGTAGCCTTTCAGGGGCAAGGCGGAGGACTACCAGCCGCGGAGTGGACAATCGCTTCTGTATTGAAGCAAGCTGATTACAACACCTACTTCATGGGCAAATGGCACCTCGGCGAAGCCGACTATGCGATGCCCACCGCCCATGGGTACGACAAAATGGAGAACACGTTTCTCTACCACTTGAATGCTTATACATACGCTCTGCCAGACTGGAATGTGCAGATGTCGGATGAGCAGCGGGCGTTTTATCTGGCCAATACCACCGGAGTGTTCGAAGGTGTTTCCGGAGAGGCCGCAAACGAGATTCTCGCTATTGATAAAATGACAACCGAAGATCTGGCACGTTTGGACTTGGTTGGTGCCGAAAAATCAGTTGCCGAGCTTGAACGCCTCGCGGGCCTTGATCAACCGTTCTTCATGTCGATCAACTGGGCTGCGAACCACCAGCCAAACCTTCCTTCACCTGAGTTTGAAGGCAAGTCAGCGGTCAAAAACAAGTATGGTGATAAAGTTGTAGAACTGGATCACCGCACCGGGCAGATCCTAGATAAGGTCAAGGAGCTCGGCATCGAAGAAAACACCCTGATTATCTATACCGTGGACAACGGCGCATGGCAGGATGTGCATCCTGATGCGGGTATGACACCTTTCCGTGGGACAAAGGGAACCGACCGTGAAGGTGCCTATCGTGTGCCATTCTTCGCAAAGTGGACTGGCAAGATTGAGCCTAATTCCAAATCACATGACATTGCAGGTGGCACTGATCTGATGGCGACTTTTGCTCACCTTGCGGGCGTTCAGTTGCCGACAAAAGATCGCGAAGATCAGCCCACGATCTTTGATAGCATTGACATGGCACCTGTGCTGTTTGGCGAGGCTGATCCACAGCGCAATACCTGGTCGTATTTCACCGAGAATGAACTTGCTCCAGGTGCCGTGCGCGTTGGTGAATGGAAAGCGGTCTTCAACATTCGCGGTGACAACGGCGCGCGAGCCGGATCGGAAGCTCCTGCCGCCGAACTGGGATGGCGCGGTGCACAGCAATATGTCGCGACCGTGCCGCAGGTGTTCAACCTTTGGGAAGATCCGATGGAGCGGTATGACATTTTCATGACGACTGGCCGCGAAAACACTTGGACCATGCCGACATTGATGGGTGAGGTTGAGCGGGTTGTGAAAACCTACATCGAGTACCCACCACGTCCGGTTCAGAGTGAGTCCTACTCTGGCCCGATCACGCTTAGCGAATACCATCGGTTCACAATGGTGCGTGACCAGTTGGAAAAAGACGGCTTCAAGTTGAGCCTACCGACCGGAAACTAACCCAGATGTTCGGGACGCTGCTCAGCAACGCCCCGAACAAACCATGATGTCAGAAAGGTTTTGCGTCAGCGCTCCTCGACCAAATATCTTCCTCAAAATGTCCGGATGGCATTTTCTGTTCCAACAATCCGTCGGATTCACTCATCTTTAGGAGACCCTTTGATGCGAAAACCAATAACTCGAGTTCTTGTTGTGACGTTTGCATTTTTTGCAAATTCCCTGTCCGCGAGCCATGCTGGCCCATTGGCGTCCTGGAACGATAGCAAAACGAAAACTGAAATAACTGCTTTTGTCGAAGCAGTAACCGACCCGTCGTCAGATAAGTTCGTGGCGGTGGAAGAGCGCATTGCAGTGTTCGACAATGATGGCACGCTTTGGACCGAAAAGCCGATGTATACGCACGCCTATGCCGCGTTTGCGAAGATGAAGAAACAGATCGAAGCCGATCAGACTTTGTTGAAGCGCGAGCCCTGGAAATCCGTTGCACAGAAAGACTTTGGGTATTTCGCACAACTCTACGCGACAGCCGAGTATGAAACCCTTGCAAGTCAGCTTTTTGCCGCTCCATTTGGCGGCCTGTCATCCGCTGACTATACGCTGTGGGCACAGACATTTGCGTCCGGTTTTAAACATCCGAAGTTTGGCGTCGGAATAGCGGATTTGACCTATCAGCCAATGATCGAGCTGATTGACTATCTCGAAGAGAATGACTTCACAGTTTACATCTTCACTGCTGACGAAGGAGCATTCCTGAGGGTATTTTCGGAAGAACTTTATGGCATTCCCCCAGAACGGGTTTTCGGAACAACGGTTCGAGAGGAGTTCGTCATAGGAAGCGACGGGCCTGAATTCGTGCGCACATATCGTGTGGACCACTTAAACAATTGGGATGGCAAGCCGCGCCTAATTCAGAAGGTAATTGGGCGGACACCAATTTTTGCCGCGGGCAATTCAAATGGCGACCAGCACATGCTCCAGTATACGGCGCTAAACGATGGACTATCCATCTTGATACACCACACTGATGCTGACCGCGAGTTTGCCTATGACAAACACACAGACAAGGTCATGCCTCTTGCGTCAAAAGAAGGCTGGGTAGTTGTGGACATGGCATCTGACTGGAGCGAAATCTGGCCAAACCCCAAGAAGTGAAGCAAGAGATAATACCTCGTTCTCGAGGTCTTAGTGTTGCGCTCGCTGGCACGTTTGGCGTTCATTCTAGTGTCTGTTTTGGGCCGAAAACGCTAGTCGGCCTGAACTACGCGAAGGTCTGAAAAGTCCGACCAATCAACGTTCAGCCCGTCAAAATGCTGCACTTTGCACGAATGTCTGCAATGACGGGCTGCGCCGCAGCATCTTGAGTAGGTCGTGGAGGTCGGCTTTGGGCCGTTAGCGGCAATGCCAGGGTTGCCAATGGATGCAAACGCAGCGAATGTCGGCAAAGAGCCCAATGTGTCAAATGCTGCAGTGGGACGAATGTCCGCTTCTGGGAAGCATAGCTATGCATTCGTCGATCTCAGTCTTGAGCTGCAAACAGCGGGCCCACCCAAATGACGCAGCGCTAAAATTTAGTTGTGAGCCCGCGCGATCCGAACAAGAAATTAAACGCAGAGCTAAGCGTTTCTTATATGGATGTTCTGCTTCGTTTCGAGATGACGACAAGCATCAAGATTGTTGCGATATAAGGCAAGCTTGAGAGCAGTTGAGAAGGTAGCCCAACCCCTGCGGCTTGCGCTGTTAACTCGCCCAACGACAGCAGCCCGAACAAAACCGCACCGAATGCGATCCGCCCTGTTTTCCAGGTCCCAAAGACAACCAAAGCAAGCGCGATCCAGCCGCGACCTGCGATCATGCCCTCGGCCCATAAAGGCGTGTAGACCGTCGCAGCATAGGCCCCAGCCAACCCACACATTGCCCCACCAAAGGCAACGGCAGCGCAGCGAATGCTTGTGACGGGATATCCAATTGTGCGCGCAGCATCGCTGTTTTCTCCGATCGCCGTCACAATAAGCCCGGCCTTTGTACGGTTCAGCACATACCACATTGCAATTGCGCCAAGAATGGTGAGCCAAACCACGATGTCTTGGGTGAACAGTGTTGGGCCAAGTACGGGAATTTCTGACAGAATGGGCATGGGCAGTTTAGGTAGGCCAGTAATCGTGAGGCTTTCATAGGATTTCCCGAAAAGAGCTGATAATCCTAACCCAAGAATACTGATAGCAAGACCCGCCGCGACTTGGTTGGCTTTCACTGTCAACACCAACCCAGCAAAGACCATCGACAACAGCGCGCCTGCGCAAGCGGCCGCTGCAAAGCCCAGCAGATGTGAATCGCTTTCAAAAACACAAATAAACGCAACGGCAGCTCCGATGGCCATCATGCCTTCTAGGCCGAGGTTTAGTAAACCTGTGCGCTCAACAACCATTTCACCCAGCGCCGCAAGCAAAAGAGGCAATGCGGCAGCCAAAGTGCCTGCAAGTAAAAACGCGACGATACTCATGTGTTGCCTCGCGATTGCGACGGGGTAAATTCAACTCGGAAACGGATCAGCGTGAAAGTCAGGAGGTAAAAGGCGAGCAATAATCCTTGGAACACCTCAACCGCAGCGACCGGCAAACCCGCTGTTACTGTTGCGCTATCCCCACCGATATAGACGACCGAGATAAGGAAGCTTGAGACAACGATACCTATGGGCCTTAACCCGCCCATATAGGCTACGATAATCGCCGCGTAGCCGTAACCGGATGAGACAGAGCGTTGCAGCTGTCCTAAAGGTCCTGAGACCTCGCTCGCGCCTGCAATGCCAGCGGCCATTCCGCCCAAAGCAAGGCTGATCCAGATCATTTTGTTCCCATTAAAACCCGCATAAAGTGCTGCTCGCGTCGCAAGCCCCGAAGTGCGCAGTTGGTATCCACTGAAATGATGTTGCATCATTAAATGGGCTAGAACACTGGCTATCAACGCGAAAAGCAGTGAGATATTCGTGCGCGTCCCTTCAAACAAAAGCGGCAGCATCGCGTTGTCGGGGAACATGACGGTTTGCGGGAAATTGAAACCTTGTGGATCCTTCCAAGGTCCCAACAGCAGATAATTCAAAATCTGCGCTGCTATGAGGCTTAGCATCAAAGTCACCAGAATTTCTGAGGCCCCAAAGCGCGTTCTTAGCCCTGCGGCGATGCACCCATAGGCCATGCCGCCGATGGCACCTGCGATGATCATCGCGGGCAACATCAGCGGAAATGCACCATCCGGAAAGAACACAGGAAACGCAGAGGCGCAGATGGCTCCGACAATAAACTGCCCCTCGGCCCCGATGTTAAAGACATTGGCGCGAAACCCGATAGCCAACCCTTGTGCGATCAGCATCAAAGGCGCGGTTTTCAAAAGGATTTCGGTAAAACTGTACCAGCTTAAGAATGGCTTCAGCAGCAAGGCATAAAGTGCAGTTCCGGCGGGTTTTCCCAGCAGTGCAAATAGAACTAGGCTGGTCAGGCAGGTTAGTACCAAAGCTAAAATTGGTGCCGATACCATCGCCGCGCGTGATGCTGTGTCGCGGCGCACGAGTTGGATCGTCATTCAGTCGCCCCGATCATATAGGCACCGATGTCTTGGGCCGTTGTTGTTGCAGCATCTAATGGTTCGGACAATTGCCCCTCGCTAAGGACATGTAGGATATCACAAATTTGGAACAGTTCTTCCAGCTCTTCCGAGATAACAAGAATCGCCGCCCCTTGGTCACGCATTTCAAGCAGGCGCCGCCGGATCGCGGTTGCAGCACCGATATCAACACCCCAAGTGGGTTGGGACACCAACATGACTTTGGGTGCGAGCATGATCTCGCGACCAAGAATAAATTTCTGTAAATTGCCACCAGACAGCGCGCCTGCCTCAGTTTCAGGAGAAGGGGTGCGCACGTCAAAATCGGCGATGCAAGCATCGGTAAACAACCGTTCCACCTTACGCTTGATGAAACCGTTTTGCAGCATTCCCTGGCGGTGAGCCGTCAGCAGGCTGTTGTCAGCCAGCGACATTTCAGGCACGGCACCGCGCCCCAATCGCTCTTCGGGTACGAACGAAAATCCAAGCGCACGCCGTTGCGATGGCCCAAGCCGTCCAGCAGGCTGGTCCAAAATCGTGATCATATCTGCCTTGGCACAGAGCGCCTCACCCGAAATCAAGGCGGCCAGTTCTTGTTGACCGTTCCCTGATATGCCTGCAATTCCAATGATTTGGCCGCTTCTCAAGTCCAGATCAAGCGATTTCAATGAGGTTCCAAAACGGGTTTTCGAAGGATGCTCCAAACCACGCAGTTGCAGCGCGACATCACCGGCTGCCGTGTTGTTATGTTTCGTCAGTTTCGGTATTTCGCGCCCAATCATCAGCTTGGCCAGATCGGCTGCTGAATGCGTGCGTGGGTCGACACGTCCCGTCACTTCGCCGCGCCGCAAAACGGTTGCCTCGTCGCACAGTTCTCTGATTTCATCGAGTTTGTGAGAGATGAAAAGGATTGCCATGCCTTTGGCCTGAAGGCTGCGCAATGTTTCAAATAACATAGCGACGCTTTGCGGCGGCAGAACTGACGTAGGCTCATCCAAGATCAACAATTTGGGATCTAACAGCAAACAGCGGATGATTTCGACCCGTTGCCGTTCACCCACCGATAGTTGATGCACCATCGCATCGGGATCCACATGCAGCCCGAATTGATTGCCGAATGCCGTGATCTTATCCGCCAGTTCAGCCTGTTTTCCAGGCACCAAAAGCGAGACATTTTGCACAACGCTAAGTGTTTCAAACAACGAGAAGTGCTGGAACACCATGCCTATCCCCAACGCTTGCGCGTCGGACGGTTTGTTCAGATGTACCGGTGTTCCGTTCCAATGAATTATGCCGCTGTCGGGTTTTTCGACGCCGTAAACCATCTTCATCAGGGTGGATTTACCCGCCCCGTTCTCACCCAACACCGCATGGATCGACCCTGCGCGTACCGCGAGGTCGATGCCTTTGTTTGCCTGCACTGTCCCGTACCGCTTTGACACATCGTTGAGTGTCAAAAGTGCAGGCGAGTGATCGCTCATGAAGGAAGTGGCGTTGTGACGCCTGCGACATGCCAATCCATGCTAAGGATTTCACCGTCGGTCATTGCAACACCTTCAGCATAGCGTTCTGTGCCGTCCTGATCAACAAGTGGTCCCTGGAAGACAGTGAATGTGTCTGCTGCAATCTCAACCTGTTTCGCCTCGATTTGCGCTACAACGTCGGCAGGAATATCTGCGTTCCAGTCAGCAGTATAGACGACATCATCGTCCATCCCGAGCCAGAAATTATTGCCTTCAAACGAACCAGCCAAATGGCCATCAACAAGCCGTTTGAAGTGCGGGCCCCAATCGGTTCCAACAACGCCAAGATATTTCGATGGCGCATATTTTGCCATGGATGAGTTCAGGTTGAAGGAATAAGCGCCTGCCTCTTCAGCAACCGCAATCACGGACGGTGTGTCTTGGGCGTTGGAAAAGACAACATCGACGCCTTGGGCCATCAAGGCCTTAGCGGCGTTTTGCTCTGCCGCTGGATCGAACCAAGAATTCACCCAAACAACGCTCATCTCGATTTCAGGATCAACAGAACGTGCGCCCAACATGAAAGCGTTGATCGAGGTGATTAGCTCTGGGATCGCAAACGCGCCCACACAGCCCAGCTTTTTGCTTTTTGTAAGCGATGCAGCGGCCATGCCCATCAAATACGTGCCCTGCCAGTATTTGGCGGTGAAAGGTGAGAAATTTGGTTCGGTCAGATAGCCAGACGCATGGATGATCGACACATCAGCGTTGCGCTTGGCAATCTGGATGCCGCCGTTCTGGTAGCCGAACGACCCCAAAAGCAGCACTTTGTTGCCTTCAGCAACAAGACTGTTTGCGATGCGGTCGGCATCTGGACCTTCCGCGATGTTTTCCAGAATGGTAAGCTCGATTTGGTCGCCATAAGCTTCTTTTACGGCATTTACGCCTTCTATCAGCGTGTGGGACCAGCCCACATCAGCCGCGGGAGAGGGCAGCACGACCCCCATTTTCAACACATCCTGCGCCATTGCCTTCATAGGCAGCGCAATCGCGGTAGTTGCAGCAAGTGTGCCCTTTAGAAAGGTGCGGCGTTGTACATTATGTGACATTAGAGTTCCCCTGTTTGGTGTTGCGGTAAAATTGTGTGCAGCGTTTGTTCGGCAGCATGAAAAAGCGCCATTTCGTCAAGATGTGGAAAGTAACCATTGGCCCAAACAACCTGTCCATTAATCATCGTCAGATCAACAACAGCGCCGATGCCAACCTTGGCAATTAAACTGATTGGATCGTGACGTGTCCCAACATAATCGAGCTTGCGGGTATCAATTGCGAACAGATCTGCAGCCATTCCAACGCGCAATGCCCCGATGTCCGAGCGCCCTAAAAGAGAGGCACCGCCCTCGGTCGCATAGTTTAGGAACCGCGCCGGCGTTGGCACAGGATCTTCACGACCCGAGGCCGCCAAACATTGCAACATATAAGCCGAATGGACGCAGTGCATCAGATTGGAATTGTCGTTTGAGGCAGCTCCATCAACCCCAAGGCCGATGCGCACGCCAAGCGCATCCATCGCTGGGATATCCGTGACCTCTGCGCCAACCAGATAGACGGGTTCAGGACAGTGGGAAACGCCTGTGCCGGACGCCGCCATGCGCGCAAGTTCGGCGCGCGTCAGCTCCCATCCGTGGGCGTAAAATGTATCTGGTCCCGCGAAACCGATGTCTTCGCAATATTCTACCGAACGTTTGCCATGGATCTGTTCGATGATCGGGCTTTCGCCTTCGCCCACGTGACTGTGCAGGATCACACCTTTGTCCCGTGCAAGACGCACAGATTCAACAAATGTTTCTTTGTAGCAATTGACGGGCTGGCAGGGTGCTACCGCGACTTGACGCATCGAAAGCGGGCCCGCATCGTGGTAACTGTCAATCAACCGTTCGCAATCGCCGATAAATCCATCTGTGGTTTCCAGCATTTCATCTGGGATGGTGCTGCCCTCGGACTTGGGCAGCGTATTACCGCCTCGACCAGCATGAAAACGAATACCCATCAGTTCTGCGGCTTCAAACTGACGGTCGATGATATGGCTGCCAGCATGGCGTGGGAAGCAATACTGGTGGTCAAAGGCCGTTGTACATCCATGTTTGATCAACTCGGCCATCGCCACCACTGAACTGTGGTAAAAGCAATCTTCTGTCAGTTTCGAAAAGATCGGATAAATACGATCAAGCCATTCAATAACAGAATAGCGGGTCCAATCTAATTCAGCCCGGTTGCGCACGAAGCACTGAAAGAAATGGTGGTGCGTGTTGACCAAACCAGGATAGATGAACATTCCAGAAGCGTCGATGACCTTGCAATCATCGGATAAGTTGCGCGACAGATCAGGTCCAATGGCCTTGATCGCTCCAGCTTCGATGAGCAGATCGTGGCGCCACAAAACCGGCTCTGCTGCTGAAGTCACGATCGCTTCGCAAGATTTCAAAAGGGTCGTTGTCATGCAGGTAACGCCGGATCTGGGGCCAATTCGTGAAGCCGATGGATGCCGGGCATTTCGATAAACCCTGGCAAAGAGCGGATCGCACGCATCCACAGGCGGATCGTTGGATAAGGATCAAGGCTTACGCCGCCATCAGGTGCAAGGGCGGTGTTTGGAAAGCAGGCAATGTCAGCGATGGTTGGACATGCACCTGTTAGGTACGCCATACCGTCAAATCGTATTTCGCTTAGGTGTTCCTCAAGTTTACGTAGCTGTGTCACCCCATCTCGGCGTGCCTTCTCGATATCGACATCATAAGATAAAATGTCGTGCAATCGTGCCATACCGAGGCTGGCGTTCAATTGATCTGCGAAGTTGAGCCATTCTGCATCGGCATTTGTCCCCAGCCATCCGCTGTCCGCCTGCGTCGCCAAATGCCGGAGCATCTGTGTAGATTGTGACATGATGTGTTCGCCATCAACGAGTATTGGCAGTGTGCCTGCGGGGTTCAACGCAAGCATCGTATCTGATTTGTGATCTTTCTTTGGGTGAAAATTAACCGCTTTCAATGTCAGCGGTACGTTCACAAGTGCAGCCATCAGCCGGACTTTGTAGCAACTTGCACTGAGTATATAGTCGTAAAGGATCATGCTGCGACCACCTGTGCGCCGTATGTATATCCGATTTTCTTCAGCCAGCGGCGATAGGCGATCGAAGTCATATCTGCCTGTGTTGGTGCCTCCATTCCAGGGTCAAGCGGCAGCTTGCGTGGGATTTGATTTTCCAAAATTGAACGGTCCTGCATGAAGATCATTTGTTGAAAACTCACCAATTCTGCGTGCAATGTCGTGTCATCATAAAGCGCCATCCATGGCCAAACCTCGCACCATTCTTCATTCAATGGTTGGACAAAAAGGGTGATGACATCCCATTCGCCGGGGCGCGGTGGGCAGGTCTTATAAAGCACGGCAACCGTTGGGGCTGCGACCCTATACATGTAATCTGTGGTGATCCCGCCATCGGCCGATTGCGCGGCTTGTGGCTGGTAAAATTTGACACGGGTTGCCCAAACTTCATCGACGTCTTCACGGATCTCAACGTCGTAACGTGCGACCTCGGTATGGGGTTCCGCGCCAAGCACATCGGTATGAACAAAAGGGAAATGTGCGATATCAAGGAAATTTTCTACGGCCCGCAAGGGCGAACATTTCACTTTGATGGACCCACAATCGACAAGGCGTCTGCCCGGAGCTTCGGCTTCGGGTATCGTAAACAGGTCGCGATCTGGTTGTCCAAGACTGGTCCAAAGATGGCCGTAACGCACAACAGTGGGCAAGGATTTACCGGACGCATCGCGCACCCAGTAGCTTGATCCATCCCGACCCAAAGTGATCGCTTCATCCAACAACAACGTATCACGCGGTGCATGGATGCCAGAGCACATAGCGACGGGATACCAATAATTTACAGCGTTACTGGTCATGCCGCAGCCCTTTCGATGTTTGCGCGTTGGATCTCCAGCCAGCGCGAAACCTCTTTGCGGCCGTCAGGATCGCAGGTCAAAGCATGGATTGCAGTGCTGGTATCGTTGACAGGGTGCAGAGCGAGAGTGATCGGACGGGGAGTGTCCAAATGAATGAGTGTGGCATCAGGTGACCCGAAATAGGTTGCCACGTCACCAATAGCGCTGTCGATGTGAAGTGTGCGCACGGGCGTTGACAAGTGAACAGGTGGCGGGGCATCGGTGGTTTCGGTCAATGTGGCCCAAATCAAACCATCTGCCTCGGCGCACTGATAGGTTTTGGCGCAAATGCTTTTTGGGGGCACAAGATTGGGATGTGCTGGAATGGAAACGCACCCGCCATCGCTGCCATACTGCCAGCCATGATAAATGCATGACAACTTTTCGCCACGCACAAAACCCTGTGACAGGCGCATGCCACGATGTGGACAGCGATCACCCCAAACAAATGCCTGTCCCGATGCACCACGCCAAATGGCCAAATCGTTTCCGTTAAGACAACACGGCATGCTCATTGCACGCTGCAAATCCGCGCTCAGCGCGATAGCCACCCAAGTCAAAACACACCTCATCCCAAATTTCCCCAAGATGAAGGTACGCCCTGGAGCGCAGAGCAATCAATCAGAATTCTGGATTAAAGTTACTTTTTTGATCAAAAATTCAATTTTGGTCAAAATTTAGTCAATATGAACGTCTTGACCCGTCGATTTGAAATCCACGTGCGCAACAAGTGCAGACTGAGGTCCCAAGCTACACGCCAACGCCAGCGCGTTTAGCATTTCGTGCTGCCCAGTCGCGCGTACGTTAAGACAATCGGCATGCAAAGATGCGCTAAATTCACGCAACCCCAGCTTGAAAGCATGACGCATTATCCACTCTGGGAAATCTGGTGCGGCAACGCGCCCGAATATCTGGATTGACCCGACTTGATCTGACTGGGTTGGAATTGTTACTGGCAACGTTTCATCCTAAGCAAAATTTTCAGACACTTCGTAACTTGTACTAAATAACATTTCATCCGACCTGAGGTCAGTCAAGATGTCATGCACTTGTTAAGAGCATCACAGCGCGTAGACGTCATTTTAAACAATTAAAATTTTAATTCTATGTTGGGGACATAGGACTTAAAAAAGCCGACATTGATGCTCACGCAGCGAACGTCGGTTTTGTCCGCTTAGCAGACCTAGCGACCTAATAATGCTGCGGCAACGTGTCAATGTCCGCTTCGGTGGGCTGCACCGCAGCATTTGAAACTGTTCTGAGCGGCGGGTTTGGGCCGGAAGTACCGTTTTTGCATCTCGCAATATCTGCCAGAATTCAAACGCTTGAGTAACAGACCATGGCGGCATTTCTAGACCTGCAGGTAACGTCGCAGACTTCTATCCTGCTCGCAAGTCGTCCAAAAACTCCGCCCACCATTCTGACATCTTCACACGCTCCTCCCAAAACGCCCCACGTGCATAAGCACGACGCACCTCGTTTCGTTCGACATGTGCCAAAGCACGTTCGATTGCGTCGGGGTGCCAAAGGCCGCTTTCATTGGCTAAAGTCGAAAATGTTGCCCTAAATCCATGCGAAGTCATTTCTTCGCCAGTATAGTCCATTCGGCGCAATGCGGCGTTCAAGGTGTTTTCACTGATGGGGCGATGAAATGAACGGGTAGATGGGAAAAGCAACCGCCCATGACCTGTCTCTTCTTTCAATTCCAACAATAATTTAATCGCCTGTCTTGGCAACGGCACGGCATGTTCAATGCGCATTTTCATGCGCTCGGCTGGAATTTTCCAGACATTCGCTTCAAAATCGAATTCTGCCCATTCAGCTAAGCGTAATTCTCCGGGGCGCGTTGTGACGATTGCCAGCAATTCCAATCCTAAACGTGTGGTGTTTTGCCCATTATAACCTGAGATTGCTCGCAGCAATCCAACAAGTGCATCTTTGTCTGTTATTGCAGCGCGTGATTTGGTTTTTTGCCTAATAAGCGCATCGCGTAATGCAAACGTTGGATCGTTTTCGGCCAACCCGTTCGCGATAGCATAGCGAAACACCGCGCCGACAGTGGATCGAATGCGATGCGCGGTTTCGTAGAGTTCTTTGGCTTCACTCTTTTTCAGGGTCTTCAGAACGATTGCTGATGAAATATCATTGATCGGTAAGCGCCCGAAATCCTTGTTCGCGATGGCGATAAAGGACGATACTTTTTTCAAAGTGGCGGGCGCTCGGCCTTCTATCGTGATCTTGGCCAAATAGAGTGCAGCTATCTTTTCAAAGGTATTCGCGTTTTCCTGCTGTCGAAGCACATTACCTTCTTGTCGTGCCAAGCTTGGATTAATTCCAGCCGCAACTAGCTTTCGTGCATCGTCTCTCTTTTGCCTTGCTTGCAACAACGAAACATCGGGATATTTACCGAATGAAAGCAGCCCCTCTTTCCCATCCAACCGATACTTAAATCGAAAGAGCCTAGAGCCGCTTGGCTGAACAGCAACAAACAAACCATCAAAGTCGCTTACTTTATAAGATTTCGCTCTAGGCTTTAGATTCTTTATCTTTACATCTGTAAGCGCCATGCTGGGGGTATCCAATTTTCCTAAATCTACCCCTACCCCCAAAGTACCCCCCTTTTAGGCAGGATACAGCCGCACACGATTGGACGGGATAGGACAACAAATCGTTAGAAACCCTTATAAACAAGCTTCAATCGGATGTCACTGGACTTTAATAAACTGGAAAATGGTGCCCCCACACGGACTCGAACCGCGGACCTACTGATTACAAATCAGTTGCTCTACCAGCTGAGCTATAGGGGCACTGTGGCGGTGATTTAGCAACCTCGGATGGGGGATGCAAGGAGGATTTTTGCGAAAATGAAGAAAGTTTTGCTGGAACGGGATTTCTTGCTGAAATTCATCATATTCATCTCTCAATGGCTCTGTCTGTGTGTGCGCGCAAGGAGGAGGACGGCGGTCAATCCGACGAGGATGACCAGAATTGCGGCGGGGGCTGCGTCAGACAGATTCTCAAGGCTTGCTTGGTCGTAAACGCGAGTTGCGAGGGTGTTGAAATTAAAGGGGCGCAAGAGGAGCGTGGCGGGGAGTTCTTTGACGCAATCGACGAAAACCAACAGGAGGGCTGTTCCGACAGAGCCGCGAATAAGGGGGAAATAAACGTGCCATAGAGTACCGCCTGCGGTTTTGCCGAGAGAGCGGGCCGCAAGGGGCAAACTGGGGGCGACACGGCCGATAGCGGCGTCTGTGGCTCCCTGTGCAATTGCGAAAAACCGGACACAATAGGCGAAAATGATCGCAAATCCGGTACCTGTCATCAACAGACCGATATTCCGGTCGAAAACGGCCTCAGCCCAATCGGCAATGAAGTGGTCCATCGCCGCCATCGGGATTAGCACGCCGACGGCCAAAACAGCTCCTGGTGCGGCATATCCCAAGGTTGTGACGGGCAGGAGCAAGCGGGGGAGTTTTTGCCCTGTCAACCGCACGCCATAAACGAGGAATAGCGCTGCAGAAACGGTGAGAAAGGCTGCGGAAATCCCCACGAGCAATGTATTCCCCAGAGCTTCGATCAAGCCGCGGTTCTGCCACGCCTCAAGATTTGTGAGCGCATGATAGGTGAGCACACTAGCGGGCAAAAGAAACCCAACGGCGAAGGGAATGAAACACAGGAAACTGGCGATCCATGCCCGCACGCCCGTCAGCGGAATGGCAATAATTGCACGGGATTGGCGGGCGGTATTGTGGTACCGGCTGTTCTTGCGCCCTACCCGTTCAAGCGCAACCAATACGAGAACAAGTAACAGCACAACGCCCGCGATCTGGGCCGCGCCACCAGCGTTATTGCTCTCAAGCCACGTATTGAAAATCCCGGTCGTCAGGGTTTGGACCGCAAAAAACTCGACCGTGCCAAAATCGCTAGCGGTTTCCATCATTACAATAGCCACACCTGCCGCAATAGCAGGACGCGCCAACGGAACACCAACGCGCCAAAACCGTTTAAACGGCCCTGCCCCCAATGCCCGCGCCACCTCGTAACTGCCGCCAGATTGTTCGCGCAATGCAGCCCGTGACAGGAGGAAAACATAGGGGCATAGGGCTGCCGTAAGGACAATAACGGCCATATACATCGACCGAATTTCCGGAAACCAGTAATCCAGACGATTGCTATAGCCCATGATATTGCGCAATCCCGTTTGCACGGGCCCGGCATACTCCAAGAAATCAACCAAACCATAGGCGCCCAAATAAGCAGGGATCGCCAAGGGCAGCAGCAGAAGCCATTGAAACCATCGCACCCCTGGAAAAATATACATGGTGGTAAGCCATGCCGCCCCCATTCCTACCGCCGCACTTAGCGTGCCCACGGACAACATCAAAATCAGGGTATTGGCAAAATAGCGCGGCAACGTGGTGGCCAAAAGATGCGGCCAAATGTTTTCAACCGGATGAAAGGCTATCCAGATAACAGACACAATCGGGGCCAACACAAGAGCCGCAATGAGCACGGCCCCCAGCGACCAAACATTTGGTCGCAACCGTGCTAAACCACGCGAGAATAGGGGTTTGTCAACTATGGTGGGGTTCATTTTTTCTCTCATCGCGGAACTGCTAAAGGAAAGCGGTTTGCCTGTCCAGAAAACCACGTATATTACCTTCAAAGGTGCCGCGCAACGCGGCCCCAAGACGCATAGGGGCGAAACGCATGCAGATTGCTTTCCATTTGGGAGCACACTCAACCGATAATGACAAACTTCTTAAAGGCTTACTTAAGAACAAAGGGTATTTATCTGGACGTGGAGTTGTGGTTCCTGGACCGGGACGCTATCGCAACCTTATTCGCAAAACCATCGCGGCCCTTGGGGGGGCACGTGCGAGCGTCGAAACCCAAGAAGCCCTTTTGGATACCATTCTCGAAGTAGATCATGCTGACCGTCTGGTTTTGTCCAACGAAAACTTCATTTGCGTCGCTCCGCGCGTGTTTGATGGCCCGAATTTCTATCCGCAAATAACAGACAAAATTACAAGCTATAGCAACTTGTTTCACGGCTATGATCTGGAATTCCATTTAGGAATTTGCAATCCGGCCGTTCTTATTCCCGAACTCTGTTTGCGCACCCCGAAAATGGACTACCTCGATTACCTTGCGGGGAGCGACCCAAAGGCCCTGCGATGGTCGACCGTCATTCAAGCGATTACCGACACCTACCCCCACGCGCCGGTGACGGTTTGGTGCAACGAAGACACCCCCCTAATTTGGTCCCACATTCTCTCGGCGCTGTCAGGGATTGAGGACGGCTATTCCTTTGACGGAGAATACGACCTTGTTGAAGAAATCATGTCGCCCGAAGGGATGAAGCGGTTTTTGGGATATCTCGAGGCGCACCCCCCCCAAAACGATGTGCAAAAGGGTCGCATTATCGCCGCCTTCCTAGATAAATTCGCGAAACCCGATGAAATAGAAACCGAAATCGACCTGCCTGGGTGGGACGACGCTTATGTCGAAGAACTCACAGCAATTTATGAAAATGATGTGCAAACGATAAAACGAATGCCGAGTGTGCGATTCATCGGATTGTAGTTGCCCGTCTGTCTTAAGATTTGAGCAGTTCCCGCGCGGAAATGGAGCTAAGGCTCCTAATCTGCAAGGGCGAACCACGGCGTGCCAACCGGTTTATCTAGGGTGCACGCTAGTGTCCGCCTTCGGCTTGTGGAGCGGTCCAACGTGACAGATAGATGCGCTCAAAGACAAAGACTGTAGTGATACCGATTGCGGCAAAAAGCACGATCAATGGATCCGACGCCAACTTCATCATTGTGAACGCGACGAGAACAATGGCGTCAAACGAAAGTGCACATAACAAGATTACCGCGCTCGCACCAATTTCTTTTCGCACGCTTCGGAACACACCCCAATGCACCAACATGTCCATGACGAGGTAGAAAAATGCTCCAAGTGAAGCAATCCGGCCCAGATCAAAAAACACCGCCAGCGTAGAAGCGAGGACCACAGTGTAGACCAACGTATGGCTTTGGATAGAGCCGGACATTCCGAAGTGGCTATGTGGTATCATCTTCATGTCCGTCAGCATTGCCAACATCCGCGAGACCGCAAAAACGCTCGCCATTACGCCAGATGCTGTGGCCACCGCCGCCAAAACAACCGTGAAATAGAACCCCAATTGCCCCAATGCAGGCGAGGCCGCCTCTGCCAGCGAATAGTCTTTTGCTGCAACGATCTGTTCAATGGTAAGGTTTGATCCAACGGCAAAGGCCACCAAAAGATAGATCACGACACAGATTGCAATCGAGATCATGATAGTGCGCCCCACATTGCGATGGGGGGTGGTGATTTCTGAACCGCTATTGGTGATCGTGGTAAACCCCTTAAATGCGAGGATCGACAGCGCTACGGAGGCGACAAATCCGGTGGCACTAAACCCTCCTGCACTGCTGCTCGTTTCTGGAAAACTGAAGCCACCAGACCACAAGGCAACTATTCCAAACAGCGCAATACCGCCGATTTTAATGACGGCCATAACTATCGAAAGGAGGCCGACCGTCCGGTTGCCCGAAATGTTAACAAGAAATGCGAACAGGATGACCCCGACCGCCAATATCGGCACCAGCGGGCCGCCTGCAATATCGAAGGGCCGCAAGACATATGTGGCGAATGTCCGTGCCACAAGGCTTTCGGAGATCACCATCGATAGAGCCATCAAAAGCGCGGCACCGGCGGCAATGGCACCGGGACCATAGGCCTTCTGCAAGATCATTGCTATCCCTCCAGAGGACGGCCAAGCGTTAGACATCTTGATGTAACTGTAAGCGCTGAAGGACGTAACGATTGCACCGAGCACGAAAGACAGGGCAAAATACGGTCCCGCCAGCTGGGCGATTTGGCCGGTCAGCGCAAAAATGCCAGCACCGATCATAACGCCCGTCCCCATGCCAACCGCCCCACCCAAGCTGATGGAGCCCTTTTTTAAATCGTCATCGCGGTGTGAATGTGTCATACATCTGCCTCTATTTTGGTTTGCTTGCTTGGTCCCGCCAAATCAATATTACAACAAAAATCACGTTGATTATTACACATGGCCACAGAACCAGTGGCCGCATCGAAGACAGCCCTGATCACACTTAGACTTTTGGGTAAGGCTGGAGTTTCCAATACCCGCCAGAAGCTGCGGCAACTTGTTTTACTTGCGCAGATATTTGAGCAGCGCGGCTATCGCCAAGACGGCAAGAACCAGTACTAAGATCATCCACAGGCCGCCAAAGCCCATTCCAAAACCATTCATTCACTTTCTCCTTTCTAAGTTTTTGTCGTTAGCGACACGCTAAGAAGCCCCATCTCTGATGCATCTATCGCCTTAATCATGCGTCCCATCGTCCTCCATGTGCGCCACCACAGGACAAAACCTGCCTCAAGAGGGGGGTGGGGATCGTTCAAAGTGTATGACCAATCCCTTGCTCCCTGCCATAGAGCCACCAGCCATAAAGCAGGCCACCAGCGATGGCTGGTATGACGCCCGACAAGATGAAGAGTGTCCCGTTTTCCGGCCCACCGAAATACTCGAATTTCGCATCGACGCGGCTACAAAGCCATGCGCAATAACTGCCAACAGTGGTTACTATGGCCGCCCCCGTCAGTATTGCAGCCTTGCCCGATGTGCGGCCCTCGACCAACAACAAAGTTGCCGCGCCAATTGCCGCCCCCATCGCGATCCCGCAAGAGGCGACCCAGACGGCCTTAGCGGCCAGACTCCCCCCAGGGAACAGATAAACTCCCCAGAAAAAGAAATAGAAGATTTCGGCTACGCCGATTAGGGCAAAGGCCGTAGCAAAGATGTAGATCATGCGGTTCATCGGTTGGTTTCCATCAAAATTTTAACCGGCGCAGTCGAAGCGCATTCGCGACTACGGAGATTGACGAGGCTGACATTGCAAAGGCGGCAAACATCGGGCTGATCAAAATTCCTAGGAAGGGGAACAAGATACCCGCCGCTACCGGCACACCCGCCGCGTTGTAGATCATCGCAAAGAACAGGTTTTGGCGAATGTTGCGCATCGTTGCATGCGACAGACGGCGCGCGCGCACGATACCGTCAAGGTTACCTTTGACCAGCGTGAAGCCCGCACTTTCGATTGCCACATCGGCCCCCGTCCCCATCGCAATACCAACGTCGGCCTGCGCCAATGCGGGCGCATCATTCACGCCATCACCCGCCATCGCAACCTTGCGGCCTTCGGCTTGTAACTCGCGAATGATCCGCGCCTTATCCTCGGGCAAAACATCCGCGCGAATTTCGTCGATACCCAAACGGGCAGCGACCGCTTTTGCCGTACGTTCGTTGTCTCCAGTGGCCATGATGATCCGAAAACCCAATTCATGAAGGGCTTTTAACGCAGCAGGTGTCGTCTCTTTGACCGGATCCGCCACACTGACCAACCCTGCAATTTCATTACCCAAGACGACGAACATTACAGTTTCACCTTCGTCGCGACGTGCGTCCGCCTTGGCAATCAAGGCGTCGGCTTTCAGCCCCATGTCGGTGATCAGGGCAAGATTTCCAAGCGCCACCGCCTTGCCGTCGACCACCCCTTTGACGCCCTTGCCCGTGATCGCTTCGAAGTCTTCAGCTTTAACCATGGCAACATCACGGTCTTCCGCACCGCGCACAATAGCTTCGGCCAAAGGATGTTCAGAACCGCGCTCCAGCGACGCCGCAAGTCGCAACACCTCGGCCTCGTCATGCCCCGGTTCTGGCAGGACCGCGACAAGACGTGGTTTGCCTTCCGTGAGGGTGCCGGTTTTGTCCACAATCAGCGTGTCGACCTTTTCGAACCGCTCCAGCGCCTCGGCGTTTTTAATCAGTACGCCCGCCTGTGCGCCGCGCCCCGTGGCGGTCATGATGGACATGGGCGTCGCAAGGCCAAGGGCACAGGGACAAGCAATGATCAGCACGGCCACGGCCGAGATCAACCCATAGGAAAGGGCTGGATCTGGTCCCCAAAACGCCCAACCGAAAAAGGCCAAAATCGCGGCGAGGATCACCGCTGGGACGAAGTATCCGGCAACCGTATCCGCATATTTCTGGATTGGTGCGCGCGAACGTTGGGCGCTTGCCACCATCTCGACGATCTGACTTAGCATGGTGTCGGCGCCAACGCGTGTCGCCGCGATCACCAGAGAACCCGTGCCGTTGATTGTGGCGCCAGTGACCATGTCGCCTGCGACTTTTTCAACAGGAACCGGCTCACCCGAAATCATACTTTCATCTATGGAGGAGTGTCCTTCGACGACAGTGCCATCCACAGGCACCTTGTCGCCGGGAACGACGCGCAGGTGATCGCCGACAAGCACATCCTCCAAAGCCACTTCTTCCTCAGTGCCATCGGGACGGATCACGCGGGCCGTTTTGGCGGCCATATCAAGCAGCGCTCGTATCGCCTTTCCCGTGCCTTCACGGGCGCGCAGTTCCATCACTTGACCCAGTAACACGAGCGTCACAATTACGGCCGCGGCCTCGAAATACACGCCGACATGGCCATCCGCACTGCGAAACCCGTCGGGGAAAATGCTCGGTGCCAAAACGGCAACTACACTGAAACCATAGGCCGCCGAAATGCCCATTGCGATAAGACTGAACATGTTCAGTTTCATTGTCCGAAATGAGGTCCATCCACGGGTGAAGAACGGCCAGCCAGACCAGAGGATCACTGGTGTAGCCAGAACGAATTCGATCCACAAAGTGGCGCGTTCGCCGAATATCTCCCGAATCCAACCAGCACCAACAAACGGCGACATGGTCAGGATCAGCAACGGTATTGTCAGCACAGCGCCGACCCAGAACCTGCGCGTGAAGTCGATCAACTCAGGGTTCGGACCATCGTCGGTCAACGTGGCAGATTCAATCTCCAATCCCATGCCGCAGATCGGACAAGAACCGGATTTGGTCTGACGGACTTCCGGATGCATCGGGCAGGTATAGATTGTTCCGGAAAAATTCTTGGGAACCATATCCTTTTCCGCCACCTCAGCGGACTGTGAGTCTTGTCCTTTGGTGTGTTTCATCATGTGAATATTCCTAACCGGATTTCTGTTTGTCTTTCGGGGCGCCCTTCTGTGGTTTAGAAAGGGAATGAATCTACCATATTCGCGAGCCTGTTGTTCTCGTGGCCTCCGCCAACAACGACGCTTTGGAAATTTCGTAGCTGGGGTGAAATATTGTATTCGTCGTAACGATCTGAGTGGCCCCAGCGGCCAGAATATCGTCGCACGCGTGTGCGCATCGGGTAATCCGCTATCCAACGGGACGCCTCTGCCGCACCCCCACAGTCAACACATTCGCATTGAACAATTCAACCTGTATACCTCGATTATTTCGAGTGCGACTGCCGACCACGATGAAGGTAGGGTCAAAGGGATATTTACGCAAATTATGAGGCTTGACCTTCCCACGTGGGAACCCCCACGTTTACCCAAAACCAGCAAAAGGAAAACCCATGAGCAAATTCACCGTTCCAAATATGACTTGCGGCCACTGCACCGCGGCGATCAAAAAAGCTGTCACCGCCGCAGATTCCGCGGCTATCCTGACCTTTGATCTTGAGGCACATGTCGTTGAGGTCACAAGCCGCCTAGATAACGAAGCTTTGGCGACAATTCTCAAAACTGAGGGCTACGCGAGTTCTCCTGTGTCCTAGATCTTGTTTCCACCATCCTTGACCACAAAGGTGGTGGAAACGAATTATCGTCCTTGGATTACTCGCCTTTAGACCGCTCGGCCTGCGATAACCGCGCCCGTTCCGACCAGTTTGATTTTATAAATGCGAGGATATCCCAAATTTCTTCGTCACTGAGCTGGCCCTCAAAACGCGGCATTCCACTTGTAAAACCCGTTGCGCCAGAAGCCTCCAGCACAGCCTGCCCTCCGAGTTTTGTATATTCAAACAATAACGCGTCACCGTGATGCCATGTATGGCCGCTTTCGTCATGCGGCGGTGCCGGAAGCATGCCGTTTTCATTTTGGCTGCGCCAGTCGGGCTGCCCCTCAAGATCCTTGCCATGACACGATGCACAATTCTCGCTGTACAAAGCAGCACCAGCCTGAACGTTTGAATTTGAGGGCTGCTTCAATGGGGGCGTGTCTGTGCCAACAAAGAGGAATGAAATGGCCACAAAAGCGATCACGGCAAGGCCACCCAATCCGGCAACGAGGATGGCAGTTTTGTTGCCCTTCTTCATAAATCCATTCCTTTTCCTGTTCACCGAAATCCTCACACATTCTAATGGTTCGCGCAAACTCGCTACGAGTTTAAAACGCAAAGGAGCCCAATCATTCCTGCCCCTCTCGCACGGCGTCAACATATTCTGAAAGCTGCGCCTGTTCGACGAATCCGGGGACGAGTTGGTTGCCGATCACAAAGGAAGGGGTTCCGTTGAACCCTAAGGTTTGACTAAGGCTCATGGAACTGGCGATATGTTCCGCCACTTCTGGGGAGTCCATATCCTGCCGAAGCACGTCCACATCAAGACCAATATCCTTTGCAATTGCGAGAACGCTCTTCTCATCGGCGCGCCCCTTCATACCCATGAGCGCCCAATGAAACTCTTCATATTTTCCTTGATTGCGCGCAGCAAGCGCCGCTTTGGACGCAAATACCGAACCCTCGCCAAGGATGGGCCACTCCCGATACACCAAGCGCACATTTGGATCTTTTTTGAGCATGGCTTGAACTTCACCCATTGCACTTCGACAGTAGGGGCAATTGTAGTCAAAGAACTCAACAACGGTCACATCGCCGTCCGGATTGCCTAAAACCGGTGCATTTGGGTCTTGTTCCAATAGAGCTCGCTGACTTGTGAGCACATCAGCCACGGCCAATGACTCGCCTTCCAAGCGCTGTTTTTCGAGGATCGCAACCGCTTCCATGACTATTTGCGGGTTTTCAAGAATGGCCTCTAGGGCAAGTTCCTTTATCCGCTCGTCGCTCACCCCATCTGCATACGCTGCAAAAGGGACCGCAAGACACAGCGCCACCGACGTGGTTAAATTCCTGATGCTCATACTAAGTCTCCTGTTGGGGGAAATTTGATTTTGAGAACGCGAAAATGGTTTTGCATCACGCCACCTCAATCCACGTCATCATGCCAGACGCGGCATGCGACAGCATATGACAGTGGAAAAGCCACTTCCCCGGGTTGTCCGCAACAAAGGCGATCTCTCGTGATTCATCCCCAAAGATCAAAAGCGTATCCCTGAGAGGGCCTATTGTACCGTCTTCGGCAATCTCGCGAAAATGCATGCCATGAAGATGCATTGCATGGGGGAACACGGTGTTGTTGGCGATGCGCATTCTTGCCGTTTCGCCCCGCGCAAGGCTTGCAAGAGGCGTCTGCGTCATGCCCACCACACCGTTAAAAGACCAGAACTGATTGGCCGCCACAAGCTCGCGGAAATCCATGCGCTCGCCGTCCAAAACGGCCGTCTCCAGACGCCCCATCGCGCCACCTTCCATATCAAGAGTGATGCGACGCGCGGTTTCCAGATTTGGCACGTCCATATTCGGGTTGGGGGGCAAGGGCACAGGTGCCCCTCGTTGTTCTTTGGAAGAGTCGAGGGCGTCAACCACGCTAAACGCCGCTTGAGAATAGCCTTGATCCTCTTCAATGCGCACCAGATGCGCGGTTTCACCCATAGGGGCGGTCACATCGACAAATAGATCAACGCGTTGACCAGGGGCCATTAAAATCATCTCCGGAATCGGCTCCGGGGTTTCGAGGGGCATACCGTCCAGCGCCATCACCCAGCCCTCAAGGCCAGACAGGCCTAGCTGAAAAACCCGTGCATTTGCGGCGTTGATGAGACGCAAGCGCAGCCGTGTATTTGCGGGCACCTCCCACGTTGTGTCAAAGCTTCCGTTCGTCGCAATAAAATTGCCGCGGCGTCCTGCGTGGCTACTATTATGGGGGGCGTCAAAATCGGGGTCCAGTTGGCCAGTTTCCGGATCAAGCAGCCAATCATCAAGGATCAGCACCTCATCGCGATCCACGTCGGCAGGGGTTGGTTCTTCGACGATCAACGCGCCATAAAGGCCGCGCGCAACCTGCTCGGTTGACCGATTGTGCGCGTGATACCAATAGGTGCCCGCATCTGGCGCAACAAACTCGTAGTCGAACGTTTCGCCCGTTGGCACCGCTTCTTGGGTGAGGCCCGCAACGCCATCCATAGCATTTTCTATGCGCAGGCCGTGCCAATGCATCGAACTTGCTTGCGGCAGTTCATTCACAAATCGCCGCGCGACGGGCCCGCCTTGTGGCACACGTATTTCAGGGCCAGGCAGCGTGCCGTCATACCCCCAAATATCGGTCTTGGGGTATTCGGGCGGCGCTAGTTGAACGCTGGCAGGGCGTGCGACAATCCTTTGCATATCTGCGGTTTGCGCGCGGCCAATTGTCGGCACCATTGCCGCAACGCCAAACGCGGCACCCATTTGCAAAACATCACGTCGTGTTTGTGTCATTTCTGTTCCTTCATAGGAGAGGGGTTCGTCCCCTCCCAACTTCCAATACGTGATGCGCAATCAATTATCCGCCGCTATGATCATCCAACAAGTAGATGGCCATTGCGCGATGATCCTCAGGGCTCAAGAAGCTCGTGCCATACAAAACAACTTCCCCCATGGAATCACCGAAGGCATCCCCGTCGGGCTTCACACCTGTGCTCAATGCATAGGCAAGGTTATCCACCGTCCAGCCCCGCATTTGCAGGGTTTCGTAGTCAATTGCCGGGGCTTTTCCGCCACCTGGCAAAGTGGCGTTGCCCTTGAAGTGTTCGGTGTCGGTTTTTCGCGCTCCCGCAAAGTTTCGTGCGGTATGGCAGGCGGCACAATGCGTGGCACCCCCAACAAGAAGCCTCCCTCGATTCCACAGTGCATCATTGTCCGGATTTGGCTTGGTGCGAGGTGGTTTGAGGAATGCCGCGCGCCATAGTTTAAGGCCCCAACGTTGGTCAAACGGAAACGCCATTTCGTGGGGCTTTGAAGGTTCCGCAACTGGGGCCACTGTTTGGTAAGCTGCCCAAAGGTCAGCGATATCCTGATCGGTGAAATTCGCATAAAACGGATAGGTGAACGCCGGATAATAGGCCTCCCCCTCAGGCGAGACCCCTTGGCGAACTGCCACCGCAAATTCTTGAATGGTCCAATCGCCAATCCCGTGAACAGGGTCGCCAGTTAAGTTTGGAGAATACAATGTGCCAAAGGGGGTTTTCAACTCGACCCCTCCCGCCAAAGGCGCCCCTCCTGCTTCAAAATCAGTGTGACAGGCAATACAGCCACTTGCACGCGCAAGATAGGCACCGCGGCCGACATCCCCCTCAAGAGAAATTTGCGCAGGACTGTTACCAATCGGCCAGACAACGAGCGCCCCAATGACCACGGCCCCAAGAGCCGCAGACCCTAGAGCCAACTTGAATACCCATCTCATTTATTTATTCTCGGCGCGGTATTTTGTATGGCACGCAGTGCATACTTGAGACACAATCGTGAAGGCTTGATCGGCTGGCATCGCCGCGATCTGTGCGACGGACATGTTGGTTGCAGGCGAAGCCCCCATCATTCCCCCGCCGCCCATCATATCGCTGGCGGATTTACTTGTATTGCCACCCATCATAAGTCCATTGTCCGCAGCCTTGGCCAATCCTTCAGCTGCCACGCCAAGCCGCTCGGCAAGTTCGGAGAATTCGTCCCAATCTGACCATACGGTTGCCTTGGCCTCCGACGGTGCTGCCCCCGAACCCTCCGGAAACAACGAAGTCATTGCTTCGCCAGAATGCTGCAAGAAAAGCGCCGCCGCTTGTTTAACTGTCTCTGCGTTGTAGTCAGTTGTACCCTGCATCATGGGGGCGACGGATTTGACAGCCTTGCCCATCGCATCCATGGCATCCATACGCTCTTTTACGATCCCCATCGCGCCGCCATGCGCAAAGGCGGCAATGGCGGTAAATCCTACGACTATGGATGCTAATATAGGTGTTGTTTTCATCTGTTTTCTCCGTGAAGGTTTTTTGGAACAAGTTTATTTCAAGACCAGTATCGCGGAGGGGGACTTTCATGCAAAAGCAACCAGCTTTCGCCATAGGAGTGAACAAAAAAAGAGTTGGTTTGCATCTGTCGTAGAGTAATCAAAATTTCAGTATTTAGGAAAAATACGGCTGGAACAAAGCAGTCTATTCCGGGATGGCAATGGCCTGATTGTGCTTCCAACTCCTTGTGTGCATGCGATGGATCAGGGGACTCGTGTGAAATTGAAACAGAAGCCACATCCCTTGGATCCTCATGAGCACTCAAGTCTCGGGGGAAAACCGTAAACACAAGGATGGCGACAAGCGTCACCACTTTGACGATCCCAAACAAAACCAGAGAGCCCTTTGACACCATCAATTAATCCCGTTCTCACGCTGCAATTCACGAACATAAGTTGCAACATAGAGGATTTCCGCGCGTGTTAAACCTTTCACTGGGGGCATGTTGCCAAAATCCCAATGATGTGATCCCACGCCATTTTGGGCCGCATTCAAAAATGCCTCGTCGGAATGATGTCCCGGTTCATAAATTATATGGACCAACGGCGGCGCAACGCCATTTTGCCCTGCAGCATTCACGCCATGGCATTCTGAGCATTTGGCGTCGAAAACCTGTTTGCCGATTGACGCATTTTCCGACAACTGAGTTGGCAATTGCACTTCGACAATCGGCGATCCTTCAGCGATTGCACTGGTGTTCGGAGGTGCCATTGAATGGCCTTGTGGGGCGGTGGCAGGCTGCATAGCCTTCCAGCCAACAAGGGCTCCGCCCAACAAGAGGACCCCACCGATCAGATATCCCGATTTAATCATAATCGTACCTTTTTGAATTTTCTAAAGACTACACTCAAATCGATTTCACCCGAGTGCCTTGAATCTGATAATTTTGCCAAATCATAGGGAGTGTCCGAAAAACAGAAGGCATAGCTAGAAAAGTGATCCCACAGGCAAACACTCTGTGCTTTTGAGTTCTGTTCACTTTTGTTTCCCCATTTCATCCTCAAATGTTTGCTCAATGGCTGGTACGTTGACCTAGTTTATGCAGTTTTCACGGGATGCTTCAACGTTTTGGAAGCACCAAATTTGTATCCAAATGTATCCTTGACTTTGAAGGAGGATAGACGCGTTTATTGGAAGCCTCACATAAACTAAAGGTTTCTAAAGCCGAAAATCAGCGTACTAAAAAATCAACCTTTAGAATTCGTCCACTTAGCAATGATTGCCTGTTGCGCGTCATGCTAATCCCAATTGGAGGATAGTTCTTAACAGGTAAAAACTGACGAGTATTGGCTCAAATCTAACCGCTTTTGCTCCGATTATACTGTGTGTTGGCGCGCATATATTCATGCATGAAGTCATGAATAAAAAAGTGCCACGGCTCCAAGAAAACAAAACGAAGGCGTAATGATGTGGGCCCTCACCGGCAGCCAATATTCTGGTACACCTGAAGCCCTAAAGAACATATTCACTTGCGAAAACGGACGCCAAGGATTTGCACTCACAGACCTCACGCTTCCAGAAATAAAGCAACCGCTAACAAAACACGCACCATACCAAATTCGCTAAACGCGCATCGCTCAATGGCTTGCCCATGCTCATCTAGAACGGTGTAGGTTTTCGCAAAGCGCACCCCCCTTCAAGATCATCAGATTCGTCACCCAAACACGTGGCTGCCGGATTGCTTGGATCCAAGGTAACGGCCCTATCAATCTCAATGACCGCCTGAGGAGACACGATGCCCTGCTCCGCGACATGGCCTCCTCATAGCGCTCCATCCGGTAGTAGGTTTGCGCCATTAGCATCCAGCCCTGCGACGCACCGCCTTCAGGGGCCGCGAGCAAACCGGCAAAAAGCTTATCCGTTAGCTCAACAACACGCTCTTCTTCTTGGCCTTCTGTCTGACGGTTGGCGAAAACGAGGTTGGAAAACTCTGGCGACCCTTTGAGGCCCTAGTAGGAAAATGCAACAATACCACCAAAGCCCAAATCATGTGTGCGGTCCTGCTTTTTGTTCATTGATGAAGGTATCAATTTCTTGTTCTTCTGCGTCGCTCAGTCCCTTTGGTGTGGCCTGACGAGACGTTCGTCGGAAGGTGAGCACCCTAATTGCCACCGCCATCAAAAGCAAAAATGGTCGGGTGAGCCGTAATCGC
The DNA here is from genome assembly GCF_041205445.1 of Falsihalocynthiibacter sp. CO-5D18. Taxonomy (NCBI): domain Bacteria; kingdom Pseudomonadati; phylum Pseudomonadota; class Alphaproteobacteria; order Rhodobacterales; family Roseobacteraceae; genus Falsihalocynthiibacter; species Falsihalocynthiibacter sp. CO-5D18. The sequence goes on from NZ_JBGFCF010000010.1 coordinate 86,021, forward strand.
CATACCGCACCTGAATGAAGGCGATGGCTAGGGCGTTGCTATCGCCGGCAACCAGCCTTTCCCGCACGAGCAAGTTCAAATCACGCGCCAATCCGGGCACATCGATGCCTTCAATTGGCGGCAAATCGAAATCCAGCACAGGTTGAGAAATGAGCACGGAAGGTACCTCATTTGGATCACGGTCTGGGTTCAGAACCCACCAACGACAAGCGCAATAAAAATTACCGTGAAGGCAATCAATCGTTTCATAGTTACTCTGCGGGGACTGTTGCGATTGGAAGGGCTTTACGCTACCGGGGACTATATTGAGGTACAAAGGTCGCCCGCAAGTTTCGAGCGGATTGCGCTTTCTGTCTTGGTACTTTGCCCCTCAGGATATCCAATAGGTGATTGGTTTGCCACTACGTTCCACCACAAGAGCACCGCGATCCGCGGCGTAATTGGGCCACGGACCCCTTCCATACCCTCAAATGTCACGCCAAATCCCGCAATAGCAATAATCGTTTCAGGGGTGACAAAGACGATTTCTTATATTTTCCACGCGCCATACCCAATGAAGCCAAACATCGCAATCGCGCGCCCCGTATGGGCGAAGGTCATTTCATGCGCGGCGCATGGCAAATTGCGCGCGCAGACCCCACAAAAGATACGTCAAGGGGGCGGATGCGTGTGGCCCCATCTTGAAGCAACGGGTTGAGGTCATTACCATCCAGAGGCGGTGGAATGGGTTTGAAGTCAGTAACATAAACGAGAAGAATCCCGTACTGATCCACGCCTGCACCACCAGTGTCCGCGCTTTTAGCCGCTCTGGGACGTTGCAGCCAAAGAGCGAAACGCCGGCGCCAAAAACGGGGGGGATCAGGACCCATAGCAATAGTGACCCTGCGTGACGCCCCCGTGCCCCCACAATTTTAAAAAGCAGCGGCTTGAGCGGGTGAGAATTCTCGGCCACGTTTAAAACCGTGAAATCACTGGTTACAAAACTGCGCATCAAGGCGTCAACGTCTAGAGAAATCATAATATATTACAGTCACTTGGGTGACTCTATGTGCCTTTCCTCTTAAAGGGAAAGGGAGGTAAAAATCGTTAAATTTATCGGTCTATCTTGCCTTATGCTGCGGTGCTATTGGCGAGCGGGATGGTGATTGTGGCGCGCAACCCGCTCTCTTCGCGGTTTAACAGAGATATATCGCCACCGTGTGCGCCAATGATTGTGCGCGCAATCGACAGTCCGAGGCCATGCCCGCCGGTTTCTAACGACCGTGACTGCTCAAGCCGGAAAAAAGGATCGAACACACGCTCAAGTTCCGTGGCAGGGATTCCAGGGCCGTCATCCTCCACGATTATGACAAATTCGTCTTTTGAAACCGTGTGATACACCCGTGTATTTCCCCCATAGCGCACGGCGTTTTCAATGACGTTTCTAAGAGCGCGGCGCATTGCATTGGGGCGCAGGCGCACGTCGATTGTTGGGCCGTCTGCAAGCTCGAATGGAGTGTGCATGTCTGTTTGAAGGGATTGAAGGAAGGCTTTCAGATCAACGACTTCTGGCCCCTCCCCCCCCGTCAACCCGCGTGCAAAGGTTAGGGTTGCCTCGACCATCGACTGCATTTCTTCGACCGAGGCGACCAAACTGTCACGCGTTTCCTCATCATCCACCATTTCGGCGCGGACACGCAGGGCCGTAAGCGGTGAGCGGAGATCGTGCCCAAGGGCTGCCAACAACCGCGTGCGGTCGGCTACAAACCGCGTGAGGCGATCCTGCATCCGATTAAAAGTAGAGGTAAGGTCGCGCACCTCGGCGGGTCCAACCATAGGTAAATCAGAGACATCCTCACCGCGACCCAGACGATCCGCCGCCTGTACCAAACCCCGCAACGGGCCTGTAAGACGGGTCATCAAAAACCAAAAAACGACCCCCAAAATTGCGGCGGCAGAGAGGGCGAAAGTGAGCATGGAATAGATCGGCCATTGAATGGGTGGCCGTTCAAAACGCGTGCTCACATTAAGCCAATCCCCGCCCGTAATGCCAATGGACAGGTTCATTTCAACCGCCGACAACTCGCCGCGCATCATGGCAACATGCATTTGGGCCATTTCCTGCGAAAGGTGTGGGAGAGGCAAAATCTGCCCCTCTATTTCGTGCAGTTCGACGCGAATATCGCGACTAAAACTGTCGTCTAACAACGCCCGAATGCGTCCCTCAACCATGCCACTGTCAGAATGGTCCGCGTGTTGAACAATGGGCCGAGACGCCAATTCAAACCGCACCAAGGGGGAGTTGGACGCGCGCAAAATCGAGACGTGAAGTTCTGGAGGAGCCTCTTCAATTAAGCGCGCAACATTCGCCGCACGACCGGCAGCCTCAAACCCCAATGCAGCGCGAACCGCGAGGCTGCGTTCGTCAGCAAACAACCAAAGGCTAATAAATTGGGCTACCAACAAGGCTGCCATGACCAGAAGAACGAGCTGCACACGCAACGTACGTAAAAGCCCCATCATCCGCCAAAAACCTCAACATCAACCGACAGGCAGTATCCACCATTGCGAATGGTCCTGATGATTTTAGGGCGCAGGACGTCTATTTCAATTTTGCGCCGCAGTCGACTGATTTGGTTGTCAATTGTACGATCAAGGGGCCCTCCAGACCGGCCTGCCGCCAAGTCCAAAAGCTGATCCCTGCTCAGAACGACACGGGGGCGTTCGAGCAGCACGACCAGCAATTTGAAATCCGCGCTTGTTAGGGCAATTTCTTCCTGACCTTCGCTCAACAAAACCTGCCGGTCGGCATCCAGAACTAAGTGTGCAAAACGTATTTTCTTACTCGCAAAATCACCAATCACCCTCTCGGGTTGTGCCGCACGACGCAGCACTGCTTTAATACGTGCCAGAAGTTCGCGCGGGTTAAACGGCTTAGAAATATAGTCGTCAGCGCCGATTTCGAGGCCGACAATACGGTCCGTATCGTCGCCCAATGCCGTCAACAAAATGATGGGTATTTTTTGTTCTCCAGAAAGGCGCTGACAGACCGATAGACCGCTTTCTCCAGGCATCATGACATCCAAAACGATAAGGTCAAAATGCCCCATCGCCAGCTTGGAATCCATGTCCTTTGCATCCTTAGCTGGGGTGGCCCGCAGTCCATTTTTAATCAAAAAACGGGTCACGCTTTCACGGATTTGCAGGTGGTCGTCTACGACGAGAATATGTGGCGGGTTCATCATGTTCTCTTTCTAAATCAAATATATCCGTCGGGTCAGGCTCATTTTTGTCGCCAATTGTATCAGCCATCCTCCATTGCGACAGATGGATACAAATCCAAGCGTGCGCTGGCTTTGGTTTCTGTCATTTCTTGTCAGTGTAAAGCGGAAATAATTTTGGAGAGACAACAATGTCAAATACCCTCAAAACAGCAATATCTTTTGTCCTATTCACCGCAGTTAGCACCACCGCCTTTGCGGATGCAGGACATCATGACGGCGAAAAACCCAAAGGCGCACCACAAGCGTTCAATGGTATGATGGGCGGGAATGGAAACATGGCGGGAAGCATGGGCATGATGATGCAAATGCACTCACGTATGATGAACCAGAATATGATGGCGTTGATGCAGGGCGTGATGATGGAGGGCATTGAGGCAGACGCCGATGGCGACGGCACTGTTTCAGACGAAGAAGCTCATGGAATGTTGCAATCGATGCACGCAAATTCGGATGCGAATGACGACGGGACTCTTTCAATCGACGAATTTGAGGCGCTTCACAGCAAAATGGTTCGCGCGCAAATGGTTGATCGGTTTCAAAATCTCGATGCAGATGGGGATGGCATGGTAACAATGGGCGAAATGACCGCACCTGCCGACCAAATGGACATGCCGATGCGAGGAAATGGTGGTATGGGTGAAGAGTCTGGTCCGTCCGACAACTAGGCGACCACGCTCAGCACAATCGAAAGGAAACCCCTTTATGCAACTGAACCGTAGGACATTGCTCGGCCTCATCGCAGCTCTCCCCGCAACAACTTTCGCCCCGATTACTTTCGCCCAAAACCGTGAGGTTTGGTCGGTGAGTGAGGCCTATGAGGCCCTGCAACTGGATGAAATTCTTCTGTTGGATATCCGCTCGCCTCGGGAGTGGGCCGAGACAGGCGTGGCACAGGGTGCGTGGCCTGTGAGCCTGCATGAGGAAGGGTTTTCGGAGCGACTTATGGCGGCGCGAACGCTTGCCCAAGACCGGCCCGTTGCGCTGATATGTGCGACGGGGGGACGCTCAGGGGCCGTTTATAAGAACCTGAAAGCGACTGGATACGAAAATTTCATTGATGTCTCCGAAGGGATGCTTGGGTCAAGTGTCGGCGCCGGATGGATCAATACGGGTCTGCCAATTGTGACGATTGAAGAGGCGCAGGCCGCCCTTCCCGACGATCTGCTCTAAAACAATAAACGGAGATACAAATTGAAACGTCGAACCCTTCTAGGCGGTATCGCAGCAAGCACCGCAGTTGTGGGCTTTCCGAATTTATCCATTAGTCAGGAAGCTCCCAAACGTCTCGTCATGCCCCCACTTATGGATGCAACGACGACAAGGCGGGTTCGGTTGGAGGCGCAAAAGGGGCGAACTTTGTTTAAAGGTTCGTCCCGCGCTGACACATGGGGATTTAACCAACCCTTCCTCGGACCGACCCTGCGTATGGCGACAGGGCAAACAACGGTCACAGAGGTTACAAACAGTTTGAATGAGCCGATTTCGGTGCATTGGCATGGGCTTCTCGTGCCCGGGAACGTCGATGGGGGGCCTCATCAACCCATCGCACCGCAGGCAACGTGGACACCAGAAATCACCTTGACCCAACCCACCGCCACCGCTTGGTATCACTCCCACATTCATGGTGCGACGGCCAAACAGGTTCAGATGGGATTGGCAGGCGTGTTGCAAATCTCGGACGGCCAAGATGACGCCCGAGAACTCCCGTCAACTTACGGGGTGGATGACCTGACTCTCGTAATTCAGGATCGCCGGTTTACGCGCAATGGGCAAATGGATTTGTCCATCGGGATGGCCGAACAGATGACCGGTTTTCTTGGGGATACGATGTTGATCAACGGACAAATCGGCGCGACTGCGGTTGTGCCGCGCGGAGTGGTGCGCCTGCGACTTTTGAACGGATCGAACGCTCGGATTTATACGCTGGCCTTATCCGACAATCGGCCGATGCATCTCGTTGCGACAGATAGTGGGCTCCTAGATCAACCCATCGCCCTCACGAGCCTCAGGATTGCACCGGGGGAACGGTATGAAGTGTTGGTTGATTTTTCCAACGAACGCACGGTGACACTCGTTTCAGCGCAAAATCCGAACACGGGCATGATGGGCGGCGGCAATCAAAGCACCGCCGACTTCCCTGTACTTCCTTTTAGTGTCGATGCATCCCTTCTTACACGGATAACGCGCCTCCCCACGGCCCTTGGTGGTAACCGCCCAACCGCCGATGCCGCCAACGCGAAATGGCGTCGCTTTTCCCTCGATATGTCGATGGGCATGGGTATGATGTTTCGCCAATCGGACCGGCGCTTTTCCATCAACGGGGCACCGTTTGACATGAAGCGCATCGATTTCAACGTCGACCTTGGCGCAATGGAACGCTGGACAATTTCCGCCGACTTGATGATGCACCCGTTTCACGTTCACGGCGCAATGTTTCAAGTCCTGTCGGAAAACGGCCAGCCACCACAAATTCAAAACACAGGGTGGAAAGACACCGTTCTGGTCAACGGGTCTGTCGATCTCTTAATCAAATTTGATCACCCTGCCTCCAAACAAGCCCCTTTTATGTATCATTGCCACATCCTCGAACATGAAGACGGCGGAATGATGGGCCAATTCACAGTTGGATGAAGGACGTGGTCTACCAAAGTCGCTCCCGATCCCTTCAGGGAACCCTCGCATGTTAAGGATCAAAGCCATCAAAACAAAGCCTCTCGTCATTGCGGTTTTCGCCGTTTTGGCGCTCGCTGCCATCTTGCTTTGGTATTTTGAGGTGCCTGCCATGTTTGACGCCGAGAAAACGACCGCATGGATCGAAAATCTGGGGGTGCTGGGCCCGCTCGCCATCATTGCGCTGATGACCCTCGCGGTTGTCGCCAGCCCAATTCCTAGCGCGCCAATCGCCGTTGCTGCGGGGGCCGCTTACGGCAAGATGGCGGGTATGATCTATGTGGCAATTGGGGCGGAAACGGGGGCCGTTCTCGCGTTTCTCATTGCACGTCATCTTGGCCAAGACGCTGTTGAGCGGTTCCTTGGAGAGAAGGCCGGAAAAGGCCTTTTGGGTTCGCAGAACGCGCTAACGTTTGCGGTATTCTTCAGCCGATTACTGCCGTTCGTCTCCTTTGACGTAATGAGCTACGCCGCAGGCCTCAGTCGCCTGCATCTCTGGCGTTTTCTACTTGCAACCTTCGCCGGCATTCTGCCTGCAAGCTTTGCCTTAGTCTTTCTCGGAGCCGAGGCCATGGAGGGCAATTCAAAGTGGATCATGGGCGTGATTCTTGGACTGGGCCTGCTAACAAGCGTGCCGCTTTTACTTGCGTTTTTCCGACGCAGAACGGCCCTTGAAGACAGTGATGACACCGATGAATAGTTCACAATATTTATTGCAAAAGCACATTCATTGTCGCTTGTTTTCTTAATTTTCTATCGTCAACGCGCTTTTTAACCGCTTGCCGTGGGAGAGTTGCAAGAGCCCCAACGTCGTCGTAAGCGTCCGGTGTTCCCACCGAATTGTGCAATAAGCGCGGCCAAACGCGCCCGACAAAATCGCATTAATCAATTTAGCCTTGCGGCCAGTCGCGGCCTTTGGATAGTGGCAAGCGAAAGATCGATCTATTTGGGAACTCAAGGTGTCGATAAGCATTCATATCAGACTTTTCATTGCCGAATGCATAGTCGCCATTTTGAACATCCCGTTCATTAAATCGATTGGGCGAGTTTGACCGAGCACCACTCCGGATGATGCAGATTTTGATGGCTGCCTCAGTTTAGTTTCCTACCATGCTCAAAGACGCGCAGCCTATGAGATATCATGGTTTTCAATCGTCGGTCCAACCGCTGCGAGTCACTTGTAATTCACTGCAAATTCAACGCCAGTAGCCGGCAATATACCGCGCCATATCCCCAATCATCTCGCGCGCCTCGCCCGTCGTCAGATCAAAATACGGGGCCGTATCCAGAACCGAGCGAATAGAATATTCTGCCCTATGAATCTCCGAAATCGGTGCCTGTAATTGACCACCCGGCCGATGCTCCGGATTGATGTCGAATGCAGGCGACAGCCGCCAGCCGTTCCCACCTCGCAAAAACCCATAATTCCGCAAGTGATCATCTGTTTTGCGCACGAGGCCGCGAAGCCCCGCGGACTTTTAAGCAAGAGGTATAGTCGCTATCGTTTCTTGCTTTCCCAATTTTTCATTTTGTTTAAAAAGTTGTTCATACTCAGAGTGATGCTCTAAAACCTAAGTGCTCTTCAATCGAATTTTGTCCGTTAAAACTTCAGCTTTTGAGGCTTTCAGGGACTTAGCTTCAGCAACTCTTTTTGGGGCTCGTTTATTCTACTTCTTAAGCCAATATAGCACGAAACTTCGGGTATCGAGATATTGATTTTTGCGCAGTGTTCCTTCAGATACGCTAGCCCAGCGACATATTTGGGGGCAACGTCGCGTCGGGCCAGCTTCCGCATTTTTTTGCGGTAAGCTTGACTGCAGTACCTCCACCGTAGTTGAGGTACTTAAAAAGCTACCGATGGCGGTACATGCAAACGCTTTTAAGTCATCCCCAAAGCTTCTTTGTACATCTCCATCACAGCTTCTTCTTCCGCCAAATCATTCGCATCACGCTTACGCAGGGCAATGATTTTACGAAGGACTTTAGTATCGTATCCACGGCCCTTTGCTTCGGACATGACTTCTTTTTGCTGCTCCGCGAGGTCCTTTTTCTCGGCGTCCAAACGCTCTATGCGCTCAATAAATTGACGCAGCTCGTCGGCGGTCACGCGATAAGTTGCATCGCTGGAAAAATCGTTCATCAGAAAACCCTCGTCGGTTTGTTTTGTTTTTTGCTGCGCCATAGCTACTCAACACAATCCAGAGCCGCAAGGGGCTTGCTCTGAAAGCTGACATCCTTTAGGCGGCAAAACACTTGTTCTTGGAGAAAATGAATGGACATCCTGATTATCGCTGGCGCGGTGCTATCCTTGATCGGCCTGATTGGCTTGATCTATTGTATTGTTTCCGCGCTGCGCGCGCGCAAACAGGGCCTAAGCGATGAAGAGATGCGCGTGCGTTTGCGTGGTCTTGTCGCTTGGAATATGGGGGCCCTGTTTACGTCAATCCTCGGCCTTATGATGGTCGTAGCCGGAATTTTTTTAAGCTAAGTCAGCGCCTTAGACGGGAAGATTGTTGAAATAGTCTTCCGCGCTCTCGTCTTCTAGGGCGCGCTCAAAGGCTTCCAAATCCTCGGGAACTGGCAAACCAAGCGCGCGCATCTCAGACAGTTTTTCCCGCAAAGATTCCTGCAATATATGCACATCCTCTGGCGCTTTTTCAATTTCGTCCAACAATAGCAGAATTGCCGTTTTTAAGGTCTCAAAAGCCATACTTCCTCCATACTTAACGCGATTCGCCAAAATAGCCCCACGTCAATGCTGTCAGTATACAGTGCTTTTGCGCTTCGGCCTTGAGATATATCAAAGTTTGCCTATATATCTTTTCATCCCAGCGGGGAATCACAGGAAAAGGTGTCGAAGAATGGAACAAAGTTGGATTATGGGCCTCATAGGCGGGCTCATCATAGGGTGTGCTGGAGCAGTATATTTGTTGATGAACGGTCGCATTATGGGCGCAAGCGGTGTCATCGGTGGTCTCATTGATGGGTCGGGTCGCAACATGGAACGCGGCTCGTTTTTGGCAGGACTTTTCATCGTACCCGCGATTTTGGCCGCCACGGTTTACCCCTCCCAAACCAACGTTACCTCCAACCTATTTATCGTAGCCGCCGCGGGCCTTTTGGTTGGAATTGGCACACGCATCGCTAACGGATGCACGTCGGGCCACGGCGTTTGCGGTATCTCGCGTCTTTCGTTGCGCGGCATCGTTGCAACCGTTTTTTATATCCTAGCGGGCGGCCTGACAGTCGTTCTGTTCCGTCACATCTTGGGAGTGATCTAATGCGCAACTTTTATGCTCTTCTCGCCGGAAGCCTGTTTGGCACAGGGTTGCTGATTTCTGGGATGACGGACACCCAGCGCGTTATTGGCTGGCTCGACGTTTTTGGATCATGGGATCCGACGCTCGCCTTCGTCATGGGCGGCGCTATCCTCCCAATGGCGGTAGCATGGGCTTATTCCAAAGGGCGCACGCCAAAATTAGGTGGCACATTCCCTGCACCACCAGAACCACGCCTTGGTCGCGGCCTTGTGGTTGGATCGGTTTTGTTTGGGGCCGGTTGGGGGTTGGCTGGCCTTTGCCCTGGTCCCGCAATTGCATCTTTGAGCTTTGGCGGTGTGGGAGGCCTCACATTTGTTGCCTTCATGACGCTTGGAATGATTTTCGCGCCAAGGCTAAAATCTCGGCTAGAATCCGCCTAAATCACGTGCTAAGAGACGGCATGGATATTAAAACGATTACAGATACCTATGCCGTTTCTGCCCAGATTGAGCCAAACGATGTTCAGGCCTTGGTGGATGCTGGTTTTACCACGGTCATTTGCAACCGACCGGATTCTGAAGTTCCACCAGCCCTACAGGCGGCGGAAATCAAGGCCGCAGTGGAAGCTGCGGGGCTGAAATTTGTGATCAACCCCGTCGTACATGGGCAATTGACCCAAGATATTCTCGATATTCAGGCCCGTGAGATCGAAACCGCGACTGGCAAGTGTTTTGCATATTGCGCTTCGGGAAATCGCTCAACTGTCGTTTGGGCCTTGGGAAGTGCCGGAAAAATATCCACAAGCCAAATCATTGCGGCAGGCGAGGCGGCAGGCTATCAGCTTGAAGCCATGCGCAACCAACTCGACATTCTCGCCGAAAAATAGGACTTTCCTAGTCGATTTGAATTGGGCTCACGTCCATCTCGAAATCAAGGTCTGGCAAATCGCCCATCGGTGGTAAATTGTCCATCGGTGGCAAGTCACTCATGGATGGAAAATCGTCCATTGCCGGAAAATCGCCCAATCCGTCGTCAGGCTCGTCCACTTCATCCGGTGGACTCATATCGGAAAAATCTTTCGGAACTCCGGTGTCCATTGGCAAAACGGCATCCGTCGCGGTGACAGGTATTGGCCCATCGACGGGTCCCATGGCCTCAAGCGGATTTCCATTCATTTGTGCCATCGAGGACTTTGACTGCGCCGTCTTAGCACCCTCACCACCCGAAATTTTTACCGCGCGAAAACCGTTGGACTGGCCCAACGATCCCTGAGCGACGACGCTTCCATCGCTCCCTTTTACTTTAAGGGTGTTCACGGACATACGCGGCAGTATAATTTCATACCCAACGACAAGATTGGGGACTTCGTCCAACGGCATGGTGAACGTATGCAGGGTCACGTCAATCTCCACCTCGGCTCCCATCACCCCTGCTTCGAGTTTTGTCGTCCATTTTTTGGAGGGACCGACATCCTCGGATGCTTTCGTATCCACCCGCAAGCTCGGATAGGCGAGGATCAAGTAAGCGGGCTTGGCCACCTTGCCCAACCCCACTGCAATCTCAAAACACGCATAATCGTCTTCTGGCAAAACGAGGGGCAGATGGCGCTGATCTTCGATAACACGGGAATAGGAAAACCCAAGAAACCGCGGAAGTTCCTCCTTGCCCGCAAGCTGATGCACGAATTCGGCAAGAACGGCATCTAGAAATGGCTCTACCAAGGACGCATCCGTACGGGTGGGGCGCCGCGCAATCGGCGGATTCGGTGAGACATCCCCTATTGTTTGAATCTCAATCAGACTCGCCAATAGGGCCGCATCCGGAATCGCAATGCCGAGACGATCGTCCGTAGATTGTATGAGCATGTACAGGCGGTTGTCCTCAAGTTTACTGAGCAACATTTCGCGAGTGTGACTTTTCAGGGAAACATCCGACACGATCAACGGTAGGTCCAGTGCATGATCCGCCGCCTTTGGAAGAGCATTGCGCATCGCTTTGCAGGGCGTCATCAACGATAGGTCGGGGCTCTCCCCGACCCGCTCCATCAAGCGTTTTAGTACTGATTGAACCGCGTCGGCAGTCATATTCCTTGAATTCCCAATGGCATACCCTCTGTTTTTGGGCAAACATGGTTGAGAATTCGTTACTAGTGGCCACGACTTCGCAAAAATTAACCCTTAGATCGCGATTTCCTCGCTTGGAAGGTCCAACATCGCATGGGTTACTTTGCGGTCAGGTAATTTACTCGGGAATGAAACGCGGAACGCCGCGCCACTCTGCCCTGGTAAATAGCTCACTTCGCCGCCAAGATTGATCATAATCTCACGGCAAATCGCAAGGCCAAGCCCGGCCCCTCCTGCTGCGGCCTGATCCCCGAGGCGCGAAAATTTCTCAAAAATCAAACCTTGGTTTTTGTTCGAAATTCCTGATCCATTGTCGCCGAAAATAATCTCAATCCACCCATCCGGTGTTGGTGTTCGCACGTGAATACGCAGCACAGGTGTTTCGGCGTCACAGTATTTTTGTGCGTTTGAAATCAGATTGATAAAGACCTGAGTTAATCGATCACTATCAGTATGAAGCGGAACCATTTCGCGCCCCGCATCCCGTATCACGGTGATCGGATGGGCATCATGCGAAATACTCGCCGAAACTGCGTGATCAAGCAACACGCCCAACGTGGCATCCTGTGCATTCAAGCTCACTTGCCCGTTTTCCAGCACCGAAATATCGAGTAAATCGTCCAAAAGCCGCGTCAAGCGTTGGGTCTCATCATGGATAATGCTCGAATATTTTTTACGCTCGGAATCCGTCATTTTTCCCTCCTCGCGCAGAATCTCTGAGAAGGCGCGAATACTGGTCATCGGAGTGCGCAACTCATGGCTGATCTGACTTAAAAAGGCGTCTTTTTGGATCGACAATTCGGTCAGTTTTTCATTCACTTCGCGCAATTGAAGTGCCGTGCGCCCAAGCTCTGCGGTTTTGTTCTCAAGCTGGCTTGAGTATTCTAACATCTGGGCCGTTTCGTCGGCCACCGCCATCAAATCCTCAACCGAAACTGCGGCCCCGCCGACGATCTGCCCAACCATTGCATGCGCGGTAGCAGCGCCAACCGATCCAGCCAATTCGCGCTCAATTCGACTGAGGAAATCTGGCGAAGTATCGGGCAGATACCCCTGTTTTCCCTGTGATTTTGCGGCCTGAAGAAACACTTTCTGCGCCTGATCCGCCCCCAGAATACGTTGGGACATCACCAGAAGATCTTCTGCTTCGCCGCCATGCCCCCTCCACTCTTGCGCGGTCGTCGAATGCTCAAATGCGTTGACGATTTGTGCTCCTTGCAGGCGTTCCAATGGAGAGGGGAAACTCAGTAAAGATACCGTACAAAACGCCAAAGTATTCAGGAATGTGGACCAGACTATCGCATGAACAACGGGATCCAAGCCTTTGATACCGAACAAAGATTGCGGCGCAAGCCAACTTATCCCGAAAGGGCCAAACTCCATCACAGAGGCACTCATAAGACCATTGGCACCAAGGCTGGGTAAAAACAACGCATAGGCCCAGATCGCAAACCCCGTCAGCAGGCCCGCGATGGCCCCGATCCGTGTTGCTCCGCGCCAAAACATACCACCGACGAGGGCGGGCAAAAACTGCGCAACCCCCGCGAAACTGATCAACCCAATGGCCGCGAGCGCCGCGCCGCCGCCTGAGAAACGATAATAGATATAACCAAGCCCCAATATGCCAGCGATTGATGTACGACGCGCAAGCAAAATAACACGCCGCACATCGCCCGAAACCGTCGCACCGCTTTGGTTTTTGGAGAGCCAAAGTGGCATTACAATGTGGTTTGACACCATCGTCGACAGGGCAATCGCCGCAACAACTACCATCGAGGTGGCCGAGGAAAAGCCGCCAAGGAAGGACAACATCGCAAGGCCATTTTGGTTCATCGATAGCGGCAGGCTGAGAACGAATAGATCGGGGTTATTATTGGGCAAAAGTTCGAGGCCAACCACAGCGATTGGCAGCACGAAGAGGCACATCAAAAACAAATACAGCGGGAAAGCCCAACTCGCTGTGGCCACGTGGCGTTCGTCGGAATTTTCCACCACCATGACTTGAAACATGCGCGGCAAACAGATGAACGCGGCCGCCGAAAGGAACGTCAAACTGATCCAGCGGCTGGTGTTGGGGGGGATGTCCGAGAGCGGCGACGCGTCGATCCGCGCCAGCGTATCCCCCATACCATCCGCCACGCCCCAGACCACAAATATACCGACGGACAAGAGCGCGACAAGTTTTACAACCGCTTCAACTGCGATGGCCGTCACCACGCCGTGATGGCGCTCGTTGGCGTCCAGATTGCGGGTTCCAAATAACACCGTAAAGACCGCAAGCCCGATCGCCACCCAAAGTGCGGTGGCGTTCAAATCCATGCTGGCACCTTGGCCGCTATGTGTCGCAAAAACCGAAAATGAGAGCGTAACCGATTGAAGCTGCAAGGCAATATATGGCGTAGACCCAACGACCGCCATCAAAGTGACGATAACACCAAGCGACGTCGACTTCCCAAAACGCGAGGAAATAAGATCGGCAATGGAGGTGATCCGCTGCATTTTCCCAACTCGCACCAGTTTTCGGACAAACCACCACCACCCGATCATCACAATCGTGGGGCCGATGTAAATTGTCGCGAACTCAAGCCCTGAGCGCGCCGCATATCCAACGGCACCATAGAAGGTCCAAGCGGTGCAATAAATCGATAGGGATAGCGTATAGACCAGCGGGGATTGCAGCCAGCCAAGCTTCCCTGCCGCTGCGCGTTTTTCGGCGAAAAAGGCTATGAGAAACAGGGCGACAACATAGGTAAGGCAGACGGCAATTAGCGCATTAAACGGGACCATCTCTAGGCCTCGTGGTCCGACTTGGACGCTTTATACTCTTTGCGCCCGATACGATGCAACGGCCGAGCCAAAAGCGCCGCCAGCGCAATCAAAACGACCCACACCCCAAACATAAACAACACCGACCCAGAGATCCCGTCATCGGAGGCATTACTGCGGATCAAGGTCAGAACGCCGACAAGAAGAATGACGCCCAACAGTGGCAAAAGCCGGGCTGCGTCCATAGTTCGGCGCGCCCGATAGGTGGCATGCGCCACAAAGAGGGGGCGCGATGGTTCGTTCATGCGGGGCAAAGTGTTTGCATAATTTCAAGCACTTCGGCGTTGGAGAAGGGCTTGGTCATAAAATGGCTCACCCCGTAACTCTCGGCCAATGCGCGGTCTTTGGTTTGGCCGCGCGCTGTAAGCATCAACACGGGCAACGTCGCGGTCGCTTCGATTTCGCGCAACTCCTTCAGGATGTCAAACCCGCTTTTATGAGGCAGCATAACGTCCAAAATCACCACATCGGGTGCGACATCAAGAACCGCATTCACCGCCGAGCGTCCATCCGCATGGGTATCCACCCGCCAGCCATCACGCGCCAGAATAAAACGGATCGCCTCGACAATATTCGGCTCATCTTCAATCAATAGGACATGTTTGCCCATCTATCCCTCCCGATTCGACAGCCAGTTCGAGAACCCCTGTCAGGAGGCCTCCACCTCCCATTTTACGTGCCCTGACTATTTCGATACTCTTACCTCATGTCAAAAGCAACTTTGATGCGACGCAATCGCAAAACCGGCTAGATCCGGGTCACAGGCGTGTTTGACAGGAAAAGATCGGGCGTGGCCCCGATAATATCTGGCACAAGCGCTGCGGGTAAAATTAACATAGTTGCCTCTAGTTGCGGTGGCACATCAAACGAAAGAGGCGCGACCGACTGACAGATTGCATAGACGAGGAACTGGCGCGCAGAACTGCCCTGCCCCTGTTGAATATGGCGCCGCACGGGTAAATTTGGACGGCTCAGAGCTTGATACAGTGGCCATTCTGGATACGCCCCCCCAAACCTTGGTAAAGGAAATCCGCCGATTGCGTGCCTCAGCACCAAAGCCCCCGTGCCGTCACAAATTGCAAGGCCAATGGCGGCGTTTTCCGTTTCGACAGGGAGGGTCACGAGGCGCCGCATTGTGGAGGGAATGCTGGTGGAAAAAGCGCGGGCTAGCTTTGCGGGGTCGTATTGTGCGCGGATGGCCTCCTGCTGAAACGCTCCCAATGGCATTGCCGCAGCATCTTGCACATAGCGCGTGAAATACTGGCGCGCCGCCTCTTGAGCGGCATCGCCTTCAATTCCTGCTGCAATGACAAGATTGGGAATATCCGCATCGCCAACCTCTAGCGCAGGAAGATGAAAACTATGCTCTCGTAAGTATGCCTCCAAAACGTCGATAGGAGTCCCCGCCTGTGAGGAAGCCGCCTCATCGCGATCGAGATACGTCACCAAAGCCTGCGAAGACTCGGCCAAGCGTACCGAATCCTCATAGAGGTTGCGCTGAAAACGTGTGCGCCACGCCTGCTCCATGTCTTGCGGATCGGCCAGAATAGCCGCAGTGGAGCGGATCGCAGTCACGGTTGAGAGAACTTCATGCAGCGCCCCCGAGAGAATAGGATCATGTGCAAGCCGATCCGTCAGGGCCTCGACTTGGCGCTCCAACGCAGAAACCCGTTGTGTTTGACTGGCCAGCAGCGCCGCCCACCCCGGAAACCGCGCGGCAAACCCCTCTATTTGGTCGATCTCGGCGGCACTCGCCATTTGGCTGGCCGCGGCCGAAAGAAGGCGGGCCAAAAGGGTGGCTTCTGTGCCCTCAGAAAGGGCCGACGCATCAACTGCCAAGGCCCGTGCGATATCCATCAACAGTTTACCGCCGATTCTGCGACGATTGTGTTCGATCAAGTTGAGGTAGGACGGTGAAATTCCGACCTGCCTGGCCAATTCCCCCTGTCTTCGCCCGACTGCGACCCTTCGATCTCGTATTCTATGGCCTGTCAATTGGTGTGACGTCATGCTTCCTCCCGCGGAAACCTCAACAAATGCAGCATTTTCTGCGCGTGCGCGTTAATAACTTTACACATTAATCACTTTTAATGTCTATATCTTTACAAAAATAATCTTTGTTTAAAAGCTATTGTTGCGAAATTTTCGAACCCGGACGAATACTGTTCATGTTCTGTAAAGGGCGAGTGGCATATGCGGAGGAGGCATATGTTACTTAATTCAATCGGGAGGATATGAATGTCCAATTTACTCACTCGTCGTGGTTTACTTAAAACCAGTGCCATCGCTGGCGCTGGTCTTGCTGTTCCCACGATTTTCACAGCGTCGTCCGCAGCGGCCTATACCAATGCCCCTGACGGCAGTGGCGTAACGCTTGGTTTTAACGTACCCCAAACTGGCGCTTATGCCGACGAGGGTGCTGACGAACTTCGTGCCTACCAACTCGCAGTTGAGCACCTGAACGGTGGCGGCGACGGCGGCATGATGAACACCTTTAGCTCCAAGACATTGGATGGCACGGGTATTCTGGGTAACGAAGTCAAATTCGTAACCGGCGATACACAAACTAAATCCGATGCAGCGCGGGCTTCTGCTAAATCCATGATCGAAAAAGACGGCGCTGTGATGATCACAGGCGGCTCATCTTCGGGTGTTGCGATTGCGGTTCAAGGTCTCTGTCAAGAAGCAGGCGTGATCTTCATGGCCGGCCTGACACACTCCAACGACACCACTGGTAAAGACAAAAAAGCCAATGGTTTCCGTCACTTCTTCAACGCTTACATGTCTGCCGCTGCTTTGGCGCCTGTGCTTGAGAAACTCTATGGTAACGACCGCGTCGCCTATCACTTGACGGCGGATTACTCATGGGGCTGGACACAAGAAGAGTCCATCGCCGCAGCCACAGAAGCCATGGGCTGGACCACTGTGAACAAGGTGCGCACACCGCTCGCCTCTACAGACTTCAGCTCGTATATCGCACCTGTGTTGAACTCCGGCGCGGATGTTTTGGTTCTGAACCACTACGGCGGAAACATGGTGAACTCGCTGACCAACGCGGTTCAGTTTGGTCTGCGTGAAAAGCAAGTCAACGGCAAGAACTTTGAAATTGTTGTGCCTCTTTACTCCCGCCTCATGGCGCGTGGTGCGGGCGAAAACGTTAAAGGTATCTTTGGCTCGACAAACTGGCACTGGTCCCTTCAGGACGAAGCGTCGCAAGCCTTCGTGCGCTCCTTTGGCGCGAAATATGGCTTCCCACCAAGTCAGGCCGCACACACGGTTTACTGTCAGACACTTCTTTATGCGGATGCGGCACAACGCGCGGGTACGTTTAACCCATGTGGTATCGTTGAAGCGCTTGAAGGCTTTGAGTTTGATGGTCTTGGCAACGGTCCAACACTTTACCGTGCCGAAGATCACCAGTGCTTCAAAGACGTGCTTGTTGTGAAGGGTAAAGAGAACCCAGAAAACGAGTTTGACCTTCTTGAAATCGTTGAAGTTACCCCAGTAAGCCAAGTGACTTACGCCCCAGACAACCCCATGTTTGCGGGTGGTGCTTTGGGTCAATGTAACCCAGGCGCTTAACGCTTGATCGACAATGGTTGGGCGCATGCGTTGCGCCCAACCCCCTTGGCCCTACAAATGTAGGCGCCCCAAATCATAAAAAAATCGGGTGGGGATAATGGACACGCTCCTTCTTCAAATTCTGAATGGGTTGGACAAAGGGTCTGCGTATGCGCTGATCGCTTTGGGCCTAACTCTAATTTTCGGCACGTTGGGGGTGGTCAATTTTGCCCACGGTGCGCTGTTCATGCTTGGCTCATTTTGTGCCGTCACCTTTAGCAGACTCCTAAGTTTGTCATCCGTCAAGTTGGACGAGACGAAAGTTGATTTCCTCGGCAATCCCGCTGAGATCAAGACCCCCTATGTTGAAGCATGGTTTGGCCCCGAAACGGGTGCAGCCATCATCGACTGGGCGGTCCCACTTTCCCTCCTCCTTGCTATACCTTTCATGATCCTTGTCGGCTTCGTTATGGAGCGCGGGTTGATCAAACATTTCTACAAACGCCCCCACGCGGACCAAATCCTTGTGACCTTCGGGTTGGCGATTGTCCTTCAGGAAATCATCAAGGCGATCTACGGCGCAAACCCCATTCCTACACCGGCCCCGGATGTCTTCAGAGGCTCGTTTGACTTTGGCCTAGCCTTTGGTATGGACGCAAATAAAATCATCTACCCCTACTGGCGCATGGTTTACTTTAGCTTCTCCCTCGTGGTGATTGGTGCGGTCTTTAGCTTTTTGCAATTCACCACCTTTGGGATGGTTGTGCGTGCCGGTATGGCCGACCGCGAAACCGTCGGGCTCCTTGGCATCGACATCGACAAACGCTTTACCTTTATGTTCGGGATTGCGGCCGCCGTCGCGGGGGTTGCTGGGGCGATGTATACGCCGATCAACTCGCCCAACTACCATATGGGGATGGACTTCCTCGTACTAAGCTTTGTTGTTGTGGTTGTTGGCGGTATGGGCAGCCTTCCGGGCGCCGTGCTTGCGGGCTTCATGCTAGGGATACTTGAGAGCTTTGCTTCCATGAATTGGATCAAAGACATCATCCCTGGAATTGACCAGATTATCATCTATCTGGTTGCAATTATCATTCTGCTCACCCGTCCTCGCGGACTTATGGGCCGCAAAGGTGTGATGGAGGAATAATCATGCTAGGTCTCAACAAAAAAGACACCAAATTTCTGCTGCTCGTGATCGCTTTGACCATGTTGACGCCGTTTCTCACGCAACCTTTCGCCGAAAATTCCGGCTTGGCGCAATTCAACGCGGGCTACCCTGATCTCATGCAACGCTTTGCGATCTATGGTATTTTCGCGATCGGGTTCAACATCCTCTTTGGCCTCACGGGCTACCTCTCCTTTGGGCACGCAGCCTTTCTGGGCGTGGGGTCTTACTCCGCAGTCTGGATGATGAAACTCCTCACCGTAAACGTCATTCCTGGAATTATTCTGGCGATTATTGTCTCGGGCCTCTTTGCCCTCGTGATTGGATATGTTTCGCTGCGCCGGTCTGGGATCTACTTCTCGATCCTCACACTTGCCTTGGCACAGATGAGCTTCAACCTCGCCTATTCGGTACTTACCCCCATCACAAACGGGGAAACCGGCTTGCAATTGGCCCTAGATGATCCGCGCATCCTTATGGCGAAAAACACTTCGGGTTCGCTTCCAAACACCAACCTCTTTGGCCTTTCGATGAACAGTTCCGCCAAATGGGAAGTCCTTGGACACGTATTCACCTTCAACGTTGGCTACTACTTCTGTGGCGTGATTGCAGTGATTGCCTTCTACATCAGCCTGCGCATCTTCCGCTCCCCTTTTGGGCTGATGTTGCGCGCGGTTAAAACCAACCAAACACGCATGAGCTATACTGGTTTGAATGCGCGTCCCTACACTTTGGCCGCTTTCGTGATCTCGGGTATGTACGCAGGTTTGGCGGGTGGTTTACTGGCCTCGATGGATCCCCTCGCGGGCGCCGAACGAATGCAATGGACCGCTTCTGGCGAGGTTGTCATCATGACCATTCTCGGCGGTGCAGGTACATTGATGGGCCCTGTCCTTGGGGCTGGCTTCATCAAGTATTTCGAGAACATCTTCTCAAAAATCAACGATACGGTTTTGCACGGTTGGTTTAATTTCCTACCTGATGGTCTGGAAAACCTCCTTGTGACGCTGATCCACCCCTTCGTTGGCAAAGGCTGGCACCTGACCCTTGGCGCGCTCTTTATGCTCGTCGTGATCTTCCTGCCAGGAGGGCTGATGGAAGGCGGACAACGCATCACGAAATGGATTAAAAACAAGCGCAGTGGCGGGGGGGATCCAAACTCTAACAAAACGCATGCCCCGAAACCCACTCCTCACGTGGCCGAATAAGAAAGGATACGAACATGGGTATTCTAGAAGTAAAAAACGTCGGCAAGCGGTTTGGGGGGCTCCAGGCACTCGGAGACGTCAACCTCAGCATTGCTGAAAACACCGTTCATGCAATTATCGGCCCAAACGGGGCCGGTAAATCCACCCTCCTCAACGTTTTGGTTGGCAAACTCATTCCCGATACGGGTTCAGTGATGTTCGACGGCCAATCTGTTTTGGGGCGTAAGCCGCATGAAATCAATCAGATGGGCATTTCCCGTGTGTTTCAAACACCCGAGATTTTTGCCGATCTCACGGTTTTAGAAAACGTTCTGATCCCCTGCTTTGCAAAACGTGACGGGTCCTACCGCTTGCACGCCTTGGAAACCGTTGAAAACGAAGTGGACATCAACGAGCAAGCAGAAAAAATGTTGCTCGATGTGAATATGCAAGACAAACTGCACATGACAGCAAGCTCCCTCTCTCGCGGGGATAAGCGACGCCTTGAGATGGCCATGTGCTTGGTCCAAGAACCGCGCCTGTTGCTGTTAGACGAACCAACGGCTGGCATGGCGCGCGCCGATACCAATAATACCATCGACCTGCTCAAGGAAATCAAAGATAGCCGCGACATTACTATGGCCATCATTGAGCACGACATGCATGTGGTCTTCTCGCTCGCGGAACGCATCACCGTTCTCGCCCAAGGCACTCCATTGGTCGAAGACACCCCCGAAAACATCAAGGGTCACCCCAAGGTAAAAGAAGCTTACCTCGGCGAAACTCAGGAATAGGAGGCCCACATGGCTCTCGCGAAAAACGCAAACCACGCCGCCACGGCTCCGGCCTTTTTCTCCGTCTGGGATTTACATGCTTACTATGGCGAGAGCTACATCGTCCAAGGGGTGAGTTTTAACGTGCATGAAGGCGAAATCCTTGCCCTTCTCGGCCGCAATGGTGCGGGTAAAACCTCAACCTTACGGGCTCTGGCACGTCTCGATGATCCGATGCTTACCCATGGTGAAATCTGGCTCGATCATCAAAATTTGCATAAAATGAAGGCGCATGAAGCGTCGCGTGCAGGCTTGGCCCTAGTTCCCGAGGATCGCCGTATTATTCAGGGTCTTACGGTTGAAGAGAACCTGCAACTTGCGCAGATTGCCGAGCCTATTGGCTGGTCGCTTGAGCGCCTCTATGAGTTGTTCCCGCGCCTTGGCGAACGTCGCAAGCAGGAAGGCGTCACGCTTTCGGGCGGTGAGCAACAAATGCTCGCCATCGCCCGCGCCCTTGCCCGCGATATTAGGGTTTTGTTGCTAGATGAGCCCTATGAAGGGCTTGCGCCTGTCATCGTTGACGAGATTGAGAAAACCCTCAACATCATCAAAGCGCAAGGCATCACCACCGTGATCGTTGAGCAAAATGCCATTCGTGCGCTAAAACTTGCAGATCGTGCGGTCATTTTGGATACCGGGACCGTCGTTTTTGACGGCCTTGCTGACGAGGTCCTTAACGACGACAAATTGCGCGCGGAATACCTCGCTATTTAAAGCACGGCGCAGTTTCAAACGGCCCCGCAGAAAAATGCGGGACCACCCCTCGCGCTTTGCGCAAAAAGTGGTAAACATCGACCAAGGAATTTGTGCCCAGTCTCCTCACGCTGCGCACATCGGGAGGAGAGACTTCAAATGAGTGATAAAACCTACGCACCCAGCGCCGCATTTTCTGCAGAGGCTCACGCAGATAAAGCCACTTACGAAAAAATGTATGCCGCGTCGATCGCGGACCCCGATGCGTTTTGGGGCGAGCACGGCAAGCGAATTGACTGGATCAAGCCCTATACCGAAGTTTCAAACTCGAATTTCGAACTCGGAAGTGTGAACATCAATTGGTACGCCGACGGAACCCTCAATGTGGCTGCCAATTGTATCGATCGCCATCTTGCAACGCGCGGCGACCAAACGGCGATCATTTTTGAACCTGATAGCCCGGACACCCCCGCGCAACACATCACCTATAAACAGCTGCATGAAAACGTCTGTCGGCTTGCGAATGTCTTTAAATCTCAAGGCGTAACCAAGGGCGACCGCGTTGTCCTTTATATGCCCATGATCCCAGAGGCCGCCTACGCGATGTTGGCCTGCGCGCGCATCGGCGCGGTGCACTCTATTGTTTTTGCTGGATTTTCACCGGATGCGCTTGCCAATCGCATTAACGGCAGCGCGGCGAAACTCGTCATTACAGCCGACGAAGCCCCGCGCGGCGGACGCAATACAGCCCTCAAATCAAACGCAGACGCGGCACTTTTGCACTGTAACGACAAAGTAAAATGCTTGGTGGTAAAACACACGGGCGGCCAAACCACTTGGACTGAAGGGCGCGACATCGACGTCAAAGCGGAAATGGCCGCAGCTAGCACCGACTGCGCCCCCGAAGAAATGAATGCCGAAGATCCACTGTTTGTGCTCTACACGTCCGGCTCCACTGGCCAACCCAAGGGCGTTGTCCACTCCTCCGGCGGCTATCTCGTTTACGCCGCGATGACGCACCAGTACACCTTCGATTACCATGACGGCGACGTCTTTTGGTGTACGGCCGATGTGGGTTGGGTTACGGGTCACAGCTATATTATCTACGGCCCTCTCGCCAATGGCGCGACGACTATAATGTTTGAGGGTGTGCCGACATACCCCGACGCGGGGCGCTTCTGGGCGGTTTGCGAGAAACACAAAGTCAACCAATTCTATACAGCCCCAACAGCCATTCGCGCCCTCATGGCGCACGGAAACGGACCCGTTGAAAAACATGACCTTTCCAGCCTCAAACTACTTGGAACCGTGGGCGAGCCCATCAATCCAGAAGCGTGGAATTGGTACAACGACGTGGTCGGAAAAGGCAAATGCCCCATCGTTGACACATGGTGGCAAACCGAAACCGGCGGTCACCTTCTGACCCCCCTCCCCGGCGCAACTGCTACGAAACCTGGCTCCGCAACCCTGCCTTTCTTTGGCATCGCTCCTGTCGTACTTGACGCGACCTCGGGCGAAGAAATCCATGAGACCGAGGCCGAAGGTGTTCTGTGTTTCAAAACAAGCTGGCCCGGCCAAATGCGGACCGTTTTCGGCGACCACGAGCGGTTCGAGAAGACCTATTTTTCCGATTACAAAGGGTATTATTTTGCGGGCGATGGCTGTCGCCGCGATGCGGATGGGTATTACTGGATCACTGGTCGCGTGGATGATGTGATCAACGTTTCTGGCCACCGCATGGGTACTGCCGAAGTCGAAAGTGCATTGGTGGCCCATGCCCATGTCGCCGAAGCGGCGGTTGTTGGCTTCCCGCACCCCATTAAAGGCCAAGGCATTTACGCCTATGTCACCTTGATGAACGGTATTGAGCCAACGGATGAACTCCGCAAAGATCTTGAGAAATGGGTCCGTACGGAAATTGGCCCGATTGCCAAACCCGATATCATCCAATGGGCCCCGGGATTGCCAAAAACGCGTTCTGGAAAAATCATGCGCCGTATTTTGCGCAAAATTGCCGAAGATGACTATGGCTCCTTGGGCGATACGTCGACTCTGGCGGACCCAGGTGTTGTAGATGAGCTTATCTCGACCCGTATCGAGCTAAAGTAATTCAGCTAAAATCGTGAGAGTTAAGGCCACTCCTTGTCGGGGTGGCCCTTTTTTGTTGTGCTTCGGAAGTATCAAAGACTGGCAAGCGTGCGACAAAAAAGGGCGCCCCCAAAGGAGACGCCCTCGAAAGTAAAATCAGTCGCCTATTTCAATGCGGCGTCTGTGATGGCCAATGTATAGGCCCCTTCAGGCATTTTGGAGATGACAGGATCAGAGCCACCGCCCAAGAGAGTCGCAACCGTACGATCATAATCCGCGATGTCGAGCGCGCCGTTTGATCCCGCTGTAAGCTTAGCAATTTCGCGCATCATGCGCTCTTGGTGCTTCTCTGTTTGCGCACCTGTTTCGTCATTGTCCAAAACAATTGACGCAGCTTCGTCTGGGTTTTCTTCTGCCCATTTCCAGCCCTTCATTGAAGCACGCACAAAGCGTTCAAGCTTGTCGACTTCCGCAGGATCAGCAAGCTTGTCCTCTAGAACGTAAAGACCATCTTCAAGTGTCGAAACGCCTTCGTCCTCATACTTGAACGTCACCAAATCATCAGGAGTAAGCCCTGCGTCAATCACCTGCCAGTACTCGTTATAGGTCATTGTCGACACACAATCGGCCTGCCCCTGCAACAATGGATCAACGTTAAACCCTTGCTTTAGAACAGTTACACCGTCGCCACCCTCTGTGGTGTAGCCAAGGGTGCTCATCCAGCTCAGGAAAGGATACTCGTTGCCATAGAACCAAACACCAAGTGTTTTTCCGGCGAAATCCGTAGCGGGAGCAACAATGCCGCTTTCCTTGAGACACGTAAGCATCATGCCGGAGCTTTTGAACGGTTGTGCAATGTTCACGAGCGGAAGTCCCGCCTCGCGCGCGGCCAAAGCAGAAGGCATCCAATCCACAACAACATCGGCACCACCACCAGCGATAACCTGTGCTGGCGCCACATCGGGGCCGCCGGGTTTGATCGTAACGTTCAGGTCTTCTTCGTCGTAAAATCCTTGATCAAGAGCCACGTAATAGCCCGCGAATTGAGCCTGCGTCACCCATTTAAGTTGCAAAGTAAGATCATCAGCAGCATTCGCCGCACCCGCAGCAAAGCCCAAAGCTAGAGCGCTTGTCAGTAGTTTTTTCATTGGTAGTCTCCCATGTTGATTAGTTTTTTTAATTATCACCGACGCCGCTGAGACGGATGCCAAAAGGTTACCTTTTTCTCAACGAACGCCACAAATCCATAAAACAACGATCCCGAAATTGCCGCAATCGTAATTTCTGCCCACACCATATCAAGCCCTAAACGCCCGACCTCCGTTGAAATGCGGAACCCCATCCCACGAGTCGGAGAACCGAAAAATTCAGCAACGATTGCCCCAATAAGCGCCAGTGTTGTCGCAATTTTAAGCCCATTAAAAACAAACGGCATCGCAACAGGAAGGCGCAGTTTAAACAAGCTTTGCCAATAACTTGCTGCATAACTCTGCATCAAATCGCGTTGCATTGCATCTGTTTCTTTTAGCCCTTGAACCGTATTGACCAGCATTGGGAAAAACACCATCGCAACCACAACTGCGGCTTTGGAATGCCAATCAAACCCGAACCACATCACGAGGATGGGCGCAGTACCAATTATGGGCAAGGCCGCGACAAAGTTGCCAACTGGAAGCAGACCACGTTGCAAAAACGGAGAGCGATCAATCGCAATTGCGATCAGAAACGCGGAGCCACAACCGATGATATACCCCGTCAAAGCGCCCTTTACAAAGGTTTGAACAAAATCCGTCCAAAGAATTGGTAGACTTTCACTCAGCCGTACCGCGATGGCGCTTGGCGGCGGCAAAATTACGGCAGGCACTTCTATGCCCCGCACAAGCCCTTCCCAAACAACCAGAATTGTGACGCCAAACAGTGTCGGCACAAAAAGTTTTCCCGCACGCGTTTTCGCCACAACGCTATTGGCGATTTTAATATTCACACCCATGGCCGCAGCCCAAAAAAGCAGTACAGAAACGATCCAAATCATTGCGTCATCCCCATTCTACGCAACGTGACGCGTTGTAAAAAATCAATAAATCCAACGAGACAGGCCGCCATAACCGCTGCCGAAAACAAAGCGCTCCAAATTTGGATGGTCTGCCCGTAATAACTCCCCGTCAACATTCGGCCGCCGAAACCACGCAACGGGCTGGATGAAAGTTCCGCTACAATCGCGCCGATCAGCGCCGCAGCAATCCCGATTTTCAGACTTGTAAAAAAGTAGGGCATCGAGTTTGGGAGGCGCAATTTCCAAAACGTCTCAGCCCCACTGGCATTGTAGGTTTTCATTAGATCAAGTTGCATATTATTGGGTGCACGCAGTCCCTTCACCATGCCAACAACGACCGGAAAAAACGACAAATAGGCTGCAATAATGGCCTTGGGCAACAGTCCCTGCACCCCGATAGAGTTCATAACGACCACGATCATCGGCGCGATGGCAAGGATCGGAATAGTTTGGCTAGCGATCGCCCACGGCATAACGCTCATATCCATCGCCTTGTTGTAGACGATGCCCACGGCCAATAGAATTCCACCGATGGTGCCGATGGCGAAACCAACCAACGTTGAACTCAAAGTAATCCACCCGTGATAAATCAAGCTTCGTTTAGACATACCCTTGCCCTCAAGCACCATTGCGCCCGTAGTTTTCCAGATTTCTTGCGTCACTTGATGGGGAGCCGGGAGCTTGGGCCGGTCTTGGGCCATTGTATCCGCGACGATTTCGTTCAACGTAAGCTCAACATTTGCACGCCGCGCTTGGTCTTGCGTCCAAGTTTTGTTCATTTGGTAAGTTCCAAAATACCAAACAACAATGATTGCCGTTACAACCGTCAATATTGGAAAAATGCTACGCATAAGAGAATTTCCCTTCCAATATCGCACTGATTTGCCAGTCGATGTTCGAAAATAACAAGCCCACATCAATCATCGCTATGACCTGCACGTAAGCCTTCCCGCACCCGATGTGCAATTTCGATAAACTCGGGACTTTCACGAATGTCCAGCGGCCGTTCTTTGGGCAGCGTACTTTCAATGACGTCAGCAATGCGTCCGGGCCGCGGACTCATAACGACGATCTTGGTGCTCAGATACACGGCTTCCGGAATCGAGTGCGTAACAAAGCCAATTGTTTTGTTGGTTCGCGCCCAGAGCTTTAGCAACTGTTCATTCAAATGATCTCGCACGATCTCGTCTAAAGCACCAAAGGGTTCATCCATCAGCAAAATATCGGCGTCAAACGCAAGGGCCCTCGCGATACTCGCGCGCTGTTGCATACCACCCGATAACTGCCACGGAAATTTATTGCCAAAATTCGCCAACTCAACAAGTTCGAGTACTTTCTCGACCTTCTCATTTTGCTCAGACTTAGAAAACCCCATGATTTCAAGGGGCAGTCGGATATTCCCCGCGATAGTTCGCCACGGATAAAGGCCCGCCGCCTGAAAAACAAACCCGTAGGCGCGCTTCTGACGTGCTTCCTCCGCACTCATTCCTTTGACGGTCAATTCCCCAGCCGACGGCGTCTCAAGAGCAGCAATCGTACGTAAAAACGTAGTTTTCCCGCACCCCGACGGTCCGATGAAGCTAACAAAATCGCCTTGGTTGATCTTAAGGCTAATATCCTTTAGCGCGTGGACTGGACCATCGTTTGTTTGAAATGTCAGGTCCAGATTTTTAGCTTCTATTACAGTTGCTTGGCTCACGCCGTCCCCCTTGAGATTGCCGGTTTTCCGGTCATTTTTGTACGTGCCGACACTGCCGGCACGTTGATTTAGATTCCCGCAGGAATGTTCATTGGATCCCTTTTAATTGTGCGTGGAGAGTTGAGTTCTTTCCACTTACTCAAGGCTTTTGAAGCGCTCGAGAAGGCCGGCCTTGGTACAAAGCGCCCGCGACCGGGTTGAGGCTGGCTATTCTGCCCCCATGCCCAAATAACTTCGCCACGGCTCAATGTATACCGACTTTGCGCTTTAACATCGAACCCTTCAAACACGTTGTAATCCAAGACAGAATGGTGATTGGCTTGGCTTATTGTTTTTGAAATCTTCGGATCCCAAACAACGATATCCGCGTCGGCCCCTTCCATTATCGCCCCTTTTTTCGGATATATATTGAGGATTTTTGCAATGTTTGTAGAGGTTACGGCCACAAATTCATTGGGGGTCAAGCGGCCCGTTTCAACGCCCTCTGTCCAGAGAACAGCAAGCCGTTCTTCCACCCCATTTGAGCCGTTCGGAATGAGGCAAAAGTTATCTTTCCCCATCAGTTTTTGTTCTGAATTAAAGGCCGCATGGTCCGTCGCGACTACTTGCAATGACCCACTCTGAAGACCCGCCCAAAGGCTGGCTTGATGCTCTTTATTACGGAACGGCGGGCTCATTACGCGCCGCGCCGAATGCATCCAATCGCCTTTGAAATACTCACTTTCGTCCAATGTCAGGAATTGAATCAACGGCTCGCCGTAAATCCGCATACCTTTTTGACGCGCCCGACGAATGGCCTCATGGGCCTGCTCACAAGAAACATGGACAATATAGAGCGGCGTTCCCGCAGCATCGGCAATCGTTATCGCACGATTTGCCGCTTCGCCCTCAAGTTCTGGCGGACGCGAATAAGCGTGCCCTTCTGGGCCCGTGATGCCTTCGGCTAGGTATTTTTTCTGAAGGATATCAAC
The DNA here is from genome assembly GCF_041205445.1 of Falsihalocynthiibacter sp. CO-5D18. Taxonomy (NCBI): domain Bacteria; kingdom Pseudomonadati; phylum Pseudomonadota; class Alphaproteobacteria; order Rhodobacterales; family Roseobacteraceae; genus Falsihalocynthiibacter; species Falsihalocynthiibacter sp. CO-5D18. Next base: position 114,416 of record NZ_JBGFCF010000010.1, read on the forward strand.
GATATCGCCGTTCTCGGCATGCACCATCGGCAGCGCACCAAGCTCCTTGCAGCGCTGGAAAGATGCAAACATTTCGTCGTCTTCCACCATCAATGCGCCCTTATAGGCCATGAAGTGCTTGAACGAATTGACGCCCATATCAACCGCGTCTTTCATCTCGCGGTGGATGTCTTCATTCCAGCCCGTGATCGCCATATGATAGCCGATGTCGGAACAAATTTGCGGTGCGGATTTGCGGTGCCACTCGTTGATCGCGTTTTTTATCGAGCCATCAGGGCCGGGCAAGCAGAAATCAACCAACATCGTGGTGCCACCGGCCGCCGCGGCCCATGTTCCACTCTCAAAAGTCTCCGCCGCCGTCGTGCCCATAAAGGGCATCTCAAGATGGGTATGCGGATCAATCCCGCCGGGGATCACGTAAGCCCCTTCCGCATCAATATATGTGTCGCCCGAGAGGTTTTCGCCTATCTGTTTGATGGTCTCGCCCTCAATCAGAACATCCGCCTTCCACGTGCGATCCGCAGTGCAAACGGTTCCGTTTTTGATGACTTTGGTCATAGCATTTTTCCTTCCAATGACAGCGAGACGTGCAGATTACTCAACAATCTCAGCTGTTTCCAAAACGGCGTGCAGCAGAACATCTGTTCCTGCGGTCGCCCATTCCTGTGATATTTCTTCGGCCTCATTGTGAGAAAGGCCATCAACACAGGGGCACATAACCATCGCGGTCGGTGCCATTCTGTTGATCCAACAGGCGTCATGCCCTGCACCAGAGATCAGGTCGCGATGTGAATACCCCAAGCGCTCAGCGGCATTGCGAACGGCCGTTACGCAGGTTTCATCAAAGGTAACAGGATCAAATCCACCCGTTTTTTCAAACGAAACCCCAAGGCCCATTTCGTCACAAATTGCTTGCGCCCCTTCGCGCAGACGCGCTTCCATATCTTGGATGACTGCGAGGTCGGGCGAGCGGAAATCGACGGTGAAAACCACTTTTCCCGGAATCACGTTGCGCGAATTTGGATAGACATCAATGTGGCCCGCCGCGCCAACCGCATGGGGCGCATGCGACATTGCAATTTGGTTCACCAATTCAAGAACATGCGCCAAACCCAACCCCGCATCACGGCGCATCGGCATCGGAGTCGATCCCGTGTGAGAATCTTTGCCTGTGATGGTAACTTCGGTCCAAGAGAGCCCCTGTCCGTGGGTCACGACGCCAATGGTTTTTCCTTCGGTCTCAAGGATTGGCCCCTGCTCAATGTGCAACTCAAAGAACGCATGCATTTTCCGCGCGCCGACGTCTTCGTCACCGCGCCATCCGATCCGCTTCAACTCGTCGCCGAACGTTTTGCCCTCGGCATCTTCGCGCTCGTACGCCCACTCTTGAGTGTGCATTCCCGCGAAAACTCCGCTCGATAACATGGCGGGCGCATAACGCGTGCCCTCTTCGTTGGTCCAGTTGGTAACCACGATTGGGTGTTTGGTTTTGATCCCCAAATCATTCATCGTGCGGAGGAGTTCCAACCCGCCAAGAACGCCTAGAACCCCATCGTATTTTCCACCTGTCGGCTGCGTATCCAAGTGACTGCCGACATAAACCGGCAGCGCATCGGGGTCCGTTCCTTCCCTCTGCGCAAACATATTTCCCATCTGATCAAGGCCCATCGTACAGCCAGCATCCAAGCACCATTTCTGGAACAACGCGCGCCCTTCACCGTCCTCATCCGTTAGGGTCTGACGATTATTTCCGCCAGCAATACCCGGTCCGATTTTTGCCATATCCATGAGACTTTCCCAAAGACGCTCGCCGTTAATTTTGAGGTTTTCACCTGGTGCTGCCATGGATATATCCTTAATCTAAAGACTTAAGAACGTCCGATAACGTCCCGATAAGTTTATCAATATGTTCTTTTTCAATAATCAGCGGTGGGCTCAAAGCGATGATGTCACCCGTGGTCCGAACGAGAACTCCCTTATCATAAGCCTTCAAGAAAGCATCAAACGCGCGCTTGGTCGGCTCGCCCGGAATTGGCTCCAATTCCACCGCGCCAATCAAGCCCATGTTGCGAATATCAATCACATGCGGCAACCCCTTCAGACTGTGCAATGCTTCCTCCCAATAGGGAGCCATATCCGCAGCCCGTTTGAACAGTTCTTCCTCGCGATAGGTTTCAAGCGTCGCCAAACCCGCAGCACAGGCCACCGGATTTCCCGAATAGGTATAGCCATGGAAAAGCTCAATCACATGCTCGGGACCGGTCATGAACGCGTCGTGAATTTCAGAAGTAGCCAGAACGGCGCCCATCGGAATCACACCATTCGTCAATCCCTTAGCACAGGTAATCAAATCGGGTGTAACACCAAAATGCTCCGCGCCAAAACTTGAGCCAAGGCGCCCAAATCCCGTGATAACTTCGTCGAAAATCAGGAGGATACCGTGTTTTTTTGTAAGTGCGCGCAGCCGCTCGAGGTATCCCTTGGGCGGCATATACACACCCGCCGACCCTGACATAGGCTCAACAATGACAGCTGCAATTGTGTCTGCACCATGCAATGCGATCATCCGTTCAAGGTCATCCGCAAGCTCAACGCCATGCTCTGGCTGGCCCTTGGTCCAAGCATTCTTCTCGGGCAAATGAGTATGTGGAAGGTGCAAAACACCATTCAAAAGGGTGCCAAACATCCGGCGATTGTTCACAAGTCCGCCGACGGATATCCCACCGAAGTTCACCCCGTGATAGCCTTTTTCGCGCCCCACCAACCGTGTACGTGTGCCTTGCCCAATGGTGCGCTGATAGGCCAGCGCAATTTTGAGTGCAGTCTCAACCGACTCCGAACCGGAATTGGTGTAAAAGACGTGATTGAGTCCGTCAGGTGCCATATCCCGAAGAGTACTCGCCAATTCAAACGCTTTCGGGTGGCCCATCTGGAAAGCCGGAGCATAGTCCATTTCGGCGACTTGCTTTTGAACCGCTTCAGTTATTTTAGGCCGCGCATGACCCGCGTTACAACACCACAAACCCGCAGTTCCGTCCAAAACCTGTTGACCATCAGATGTCGTATAATACATTCCCTCGGCGGCAACAAAAAGGCGCGGAGCCTTCTTAAATTGGCGGTTGGCCGTAAATGGCATCCAAAAAGCGGATAGGTCGTTTGGAATAATTGTGTGATCGTTTGCCACTGTGGCCTCCCTAGGCGGGCATGTTATTTAGCATCCCGCCACCCAAAATAGTTTGACCATTTGGTCAATCTTACGCTAACAGAGGTGAGAAACCAGTCAAGTTTTTCGACCAGTTTTCACGCAGAATTCCTATAGGAATGGCAGGTTTCTGGGAAATAAACAAATAAATTGGCACATTTTTGAGCAGGCCGTTAAAAGCGGCACAGACGATTCCAAAATCGGCGCGAGAGTTCCGAGAGATGAGGCCGAAATGAACAGCAAGCAACCAAAGACACGAATCCAGCAAAAAAACATCTCATTGATTCTTGAGGCCGCTTTGGACGTTTTTTCCCAGTACGGTTTTCGAGGATCGACGCTGGACCATATCGCGAAAACCGCGGGTATGAGCAAACCGAATTTACTCTACTATTTTGCCTCCAAGGAGGCCATCCATACGACTTTGCTTGAGGGCCTCATGGAAACATGGCTCGACCCGTTGTACAAATTAAATGCTGAGGGAAATCCTCGCGACGAAATTCTTGCATATGTTCATCGAAAGCTGCAAATGAGCCGAGATTTTCCGCGCGAAAGCCGACTGTTTGCCAATGAAATACTACAAGGGGCTCCGCGAATTGGACCCGCAATTGAGGGCGAGCTCAAAAGTCTTGTCGACGAAAAATCTTTGGTGATTGATGGCTGGATTGCCGCGGGGAAAATCGCCCCCGTGGATCCACGCCACCTTTTGTTTTCGATCTGGTCCCTGACTCAGCATTATGCCGATTTTGACGTACAGGTGCGTATGGTTTTAGGCGAAGAACGGCCCGACCCGTTTCCGGATGCTGAGGCCTTTCTGGACACCATCTTTACACGGGTTCTGTCCCCTACTCAAACATAAAGGGCCCCGAAAAACAACGAGGCCCCATATTCAATGCTTTTGATATTACCTGTTATTCTGCTGCGAACGACGGGTTGTTGGGGTGTTGTGTCCAGTTGGAATACCCACCGGCTTTCTCGCCCGTCCGCTCGTCAATCGCGCCATCTTCGAGCGTTGTCATCGTGATGCAGTTTTCGACAGGACACACATTAACGCAAAGGTTGCACGCCACGCATTCGCTGTCGTCCACCGTGAAAACACGATCTTCGGACATTAAAATTGCTTGGTGGCTTGTGTCTTCGCAAGCTGCGTAACACCGACCACATTTAATACAATCGTCTTGGTTGATGACTGCTTTTGTGACGTGGTTCAGGTTGAGATACTGCCAATCAGTTACATTCGGCACAGCCATGCCAACGAAATCTGCGGTATTGGTGTGGCCCTTCTCATCCATCCATTCGCTCAGACCTGAAATCATCTCTTCGACGATTTTAAAACCGTAAGTCATAACGGCCGTACAGACCTGAACATTGCCAGCACCAAGTGCCATAAATTCGGCCGCATCGCGCCAAGTGGTAATGCCGCCGATTCCCGAAATTGGCAAACCCGCCGTTTCGGCATTACGGGCGATTTCCGCAACCATATTCATCGCAATCGGCTTCACCGCTGGACCGCAGTATCCGCCGTGTGTGCCTTTGCCATCGATCATGGGCTCAGGGCTCATTGCATCAAGATTGACGCTGGTGATGGAATTGATCGTATTGATTAGACTCACCGCATCCGCGCCGCCTCTGCGCGCGGCTTCCGCAGGCTTGCGCACGTCAGTGATGTTGGGTGTGAGCTTCACAATCACAGGCATACGGGTGTTTTGTTTGCACCACCGTGTGACCATTTCGATGTATTCTGGCACCTGCCCAACAGCCGAGCCCATTCCGCGCTCCGCCATCCCATGGGGGCAGCCAAAGTTGAGTTCAATTCCATCCGCACCCGTTTCTTCGACAACGGGTAGGATAGCTTTCCACGCGTCTTCTTCGCAAGGCACCATGAGGGATACGATCATCGCGCGGTCGGGATAATCCCGCTTTACCGCTTTGATTTCACGAAGGTTTGTCTGCAAAGGACGATCGGTAATCAGCTCGATATTATTGAGACCGAGCAAACGGCGATCCGCTCCGAAAATAGCGCCATACCGTGGGCCGTTTACGTTCACAACAGGCGGCCCTTCGGAACCGAGTGTTTTCCAGACAACCCCGCCCCAACCGGCCTCAAAGGCACGGCGAACGTTGTATTCTTTGTCGGTTGGCGGAGCTGAGGCCAGCCAAAATGGGTTGGGTGATTTGATGCCAACGAAATTGCTTGTTAGATCGGCCATGACTTAGGCACCTCCCATCAAAAATGTATGAATGTCTTCTGCGGCATCGCGCCCTTGGGCGACCCCTGTGACAGTAAGATCATCGCCGCCACTCGCGCAATCTCCGCCAGCCCAAATTCCCGCAATGTTTGTTGCGCCCGTTTCCGAGGTTTGGATTTTGCCGCCCGCCATTGCGATACCCTCTGGGGTTTCGATTAGCGTTTGGCCGATGGCTTTGAATACTTGATCCGCGGGAACGGTGAAAACCTCCCCCGTCCCTTGCAATGCGCCGCGCTCCGAGGTGGTATATTCAAACTCAACGCCCGACGCGGCGCCATTTCCAAGCACGGCTTTAGGTTGCGCGTTGTAGATAATCCGAACGCCTTTGGCCGTTGCCAATTCTTGCTCATAAACACTTGCGCTCATGGCTTCTTTACCACGGCGATAAACCATTGTGACGTTCTCCGCCCCCAATAGTTTGCTTTGGACTGCGGCGTCGACAGCGGTCATCCCGCCGCCGATCACCACAACATTGCGGCCAACGGGAAGGGCAGAAAGATCATCTGCTTGGCGCAAATCTGAAATAAAATCAACGGCATCCAAGACACCATCTTTGTCTTCCCCTGGCGCACGAAGAGCGTTTACTCCCCCAAGACCAATACCAAGGAACACAGCATCATACTCCGCGCGAAGGGTTTCGAGCGCAAGGTTTCCTCCCAAGGCCTTCCCTGTTTTAACGGTAATTCCGCCGATCTCCAAAAGCCACGCGACCTCGCGTTCTGCGAACTCGTCAACGGATTTATAGGCGGCAATCCCAAATTCATTTAACCCACCAGCTTTAGCGCGCGCGTCAAACAGGGTCACATCATGCCCCTTCATCGCCAACCGATGCGCTGCGGCCAAACCCGCTGGTCCGGCTCCAACAACGGCAACTTTTTTGCCCGTCGCCGCAGCCCGTACATAGGGATGAACACCCTTTGCCATCAACGTATCTGTTGCAAATCGCTGCAAACGGCCGATTTCGACAGGTTTCCCCTCGGCGGTTTCGCGCACACAAACTTCTTCACAAAGCGTTTCCGTCGGGCAGACCCGAGCGCACATTCCGCCCAGAATGTTTTGATTAAAAATTGTTCTCGCTGCTGCGTCGGGTGTTCCCGTGGCAATCTGGCGAATGAACAATGGAATATCGATGCTCGTCGGACAGGCGGTCATACATGGAGCGTCATAACAAAAATAGCAGCGATCTGCCGCAACTGCGGCCTCATGGACCTCAAGAGGCGCGTGAAGATCGGAAAAATTCTCGTTGTAGTCCGTGTCTGACAACCTTCCCGAAGCGATTCCGGGGGTAAACTGGCTGTTCGGCATAGGTGCCTCCCTGCTGGCGTGTTTGATATCCAGAGCGTTGCACATGTTTTAGCACTTTCAAAGCAATTTATTGACTAAATGGTCAAAAAATAAAATGCCGCTCTAAAAATGATTATAAATCAAGCAAACTTCCAGTATAAATGCGGCAGAATCTCGTGGCATCACGGTGCCAAGAGCAGAGTTTGGGTCCATTCACTCCATAGAATTCTTCTAACAACCCTGAAATTCTGCCTCCGCTACAACTTCTGTAACAAAATCTTGAGTTTTCGCTCTCGTAAGGTCAAGAATTGTTGTAGGAATGCTTTTCTATCACTTGGCAACTGGCTATAAGCGTCTAAAACACAATTTGGCATGTTGCTGCCAAAGAAGCGGTAACGGAAAACATCGAGGACGGCATGACAAAAAATCACGATTCAGATGTGGCATTCATTAAGGCCCTTGCAGAACTTCTAAATGAAAACGATCTCACCGAGCTGCATGTCAAACGCGAGTATGGCGACGACGATTGCTTGAATGTTCGTGTTAGCAAACAAACCAATGTTGTTGCCGCCGTTGCAGCCGCCCCCGTTGCAGCCCCTGCTGCGGCTGTGGCTTCTGCACCCGCATCCGCTCCTGCGGTCGTCAGTGAAGATCCGTCTGACCATCCCGGCGCGGTGCCTTCACCCGTTGTTGGAACCGCTTATATGGCGGCCGAACCCGGTGCAGCTAATTTCGTAAGTGTGGGTAGCAAAGTTACCGAAGGCGACACATTAATGATCATCGAAGCGATGAAAACAATGAACCATATTCCTTCCCCTGCGTCCGGCACGGTTAAGCGGATTTTGATCACCGACGGCGACGCCGTTGAGTATGGCCAACCATTGATGATCATCGAATAAGGCGCGCCCTATGTTTGAAAAAATTCTAATCGCCAACCGTGGAGAAATCGCGCTACGCGTGATCCGCGCTTGTCGCGAGATGGGGATCAAATCGGTCGCCGTCCATTCCACTGCGGACTCAGACGCCATGCATGTGCGCATGGCCGACGAAGCAATCTGTATTGGCCCCCCTTCCAGCACCGACAGCTATCTCAATGTGGCGGCGATCATTGCGGCGTGTGAAATCACGGGCGCTCAAGCGATCCACCCCGGCTATGGCTTCCTGTCTGAAAACGCGGCATTCGTGCAAGCTCTCGAAGACCATGACATCGCGTTTATCGGCCCAACGTCGGAACACATTCGCACGATGGGCGACAAAATTACCGCCAAAGAGACCATGCTAAAACTTGGTGTGCCATGCGTTCCTGGCTCAATCGGGGGCGTCCCTGATTACGAGACCGCGCAAAAAGTTGCAAACGAAGTTGGTTACCCGGTGATCATCAAGGCAACAGCGGGCGGTGGTGGCCGTGGCATGAAACTTGCCAAATCCGCAGCCGATCTCGAAGTTGCCTTCCGCACAGCCCGCTCTGAAGGCAAATCGGTGTTTGGCAATGACGAAGTCTATATCGAAAAATATCTCGGCACGCCGCGTCACATCGAAATCCAAGTCTTTGGCGACGGCAAAGGCCAAGCCGTGCATTTGGGCGAGCGGGATTGTTCGCTCCAACGTCGCCATCAGAAAGTTTTTGAGGAAGCCCCCGGCCCGAGCATCACCCAAGAGTTGCGGGACAAAATCGGTAAAGTTTGCGCTGACGCCTGTGCGCGGATCAATTACGTTGGCGCGGGTACAATCGAATTTCTCTACGAAAATGGGGAGTTCTATTTCATAGAAATGAACACCCGCCTTCAAGTTGAGCATCCGGTCACCGAAGCCATTTTTGGCATTGATCTGGTGCGTGAGCAAATTCGGGTAGCTTCAGGCCTTGAAATGTCCTTTGGCCAAGACGACCTTGTCATTAACGGTCACGCGATTGAGGTGCGGATTAACGCCGAACGCCTACCGAATTTCGCCCCGTGCCCTGGGCGTATCACGCAATTCCACGCGCCGGGTGGCTTGGGGGTCCGTATGGATAGCGCACTTTATGACGGCTATACGATCCCCCCATATTACGACAGTTTGATTGGCAAATTGATCGTCCACGGGCGTGATCGCCCCGAAGCGCTCGCACGTCTGCAGCGGGCCTTAGGCGAGCTGATCGTCGATGGCGTCGCAACCACCTTGCCGCTGTTTGACATGCTCCTCGCGGAGGAAGACATCCAAACGGGGAATTACGACATCCACTGGCTTGAACGCTGGCTCGAAGCAAACCTTTCTTGAGAATCACACGCCTGCCCTTATTCGGGTGGGCGTTTTCATATGCTGAGACTGGGAATGTCTGACCCTTTAACGCCAGAAATATTGCTCAATGGCTACGCGTCTGGCGTATTCCCGATGGCTGAAAGCCGCGAAAACCCTGATATATTTTGGGTCGACCCACACCGCCGTGGCGTTATTCCGCTCGACGGGTTTCACATTTCACGCAGTTTGGCGCGTACCTTGCGAACCTCGTCGTTCGACATTCGAATCAACAGCGATTTTTCTGGAACGGTTGCGGCATGCGCGGATCGAGCGGAGACATGGATCAATGCCGAAATTTTTGATCTCTACCAAGAACTGCATCGATTGGGTTTTGCGCATTCAATCGAAGTTTGGGACACCCACACCCTTGTCGGCGGGGTTTACGGCGTCACATTAGGGGGAGTATTTTTTGGAGAAAGCATGTTCTCACGTCGCCGTGACACCTCAAAAATCGCTCTGGCCTATCTAGTAGACAGGCTTTGTCGGTGCGGTTTCACCCTATTTGACACACAATTTGTCACGCCCCATCTGCTCTCACTCGGAGCACAGGAAATTCCAAGAGAAACCTACCGGAAACGCTTATTTTCTGCGCTCCGAGTCGATGCGAATTTCTACTCAGCAGGAGCGATATCGTCGCCCGAAGACGTTTTGCAATGCAACACCCAGACGTCATACCGCGAGTGATCCAAAGCATTGAGCGCAGGAGCGGACCCAATCATCCAGCCCTCAAAAACGATTTCACCCTGCAGGCGATCTTCAATAGTCAGATAGGCGAATGCATCACCAGAGGGATTGTCCTGCGGGTAACGACACTCTTTTAAAGTGACGAGCAATGGACCGACCATAAAGCTTTCGCCTGTCGCCAGTTCAAAGTCCTGAAGCTCAGTACTCACCCTATCCAACCCGCGCAGAACAGCGCCCGTACCTTGAGACACCTGCTCGACGGATTCAATCTCAACGCTTTCTAGAAAAGGATCGCCGTTGGAATTTAGGACGTCTAGGCTGCGGTTCTCAGTCGTGATGCCAATGATCCCCAACTCTTCGTCAAAGGACGGCAAAGGCTCTTCAATAATGGTCTGAGCAAACGCCGGCATTGCGCAAAAAGCCAAAACGGCACACAGAGAGCGGGTCATTCTGCGCCGCTCCCGGAGACAAATTTCATCAACAACGATATGAGACTGACTGCACCTTGTGTATCTTCAATTTCGGCACCGGCTTGGAAGTTCGAAAGCGATCCGCCGGGACTGACTTCAACGAAATTGCCGCCCAACAAACCCTCTGAGGCAATAGTTATGGCACTATCATCCGGCAGTTGGATACCATCGAAGAGCGTTATTTCAGTGTCCGCGAAAAATGTCTGCGTGTTCAAGGCCATTTTGGTGACGGATCCGATTTTTACACCGGCAAGACGCACGTCTGAGCCAACGGTAATACCTTCTGCGGAACGAAAGCTTGCAGACAATTCATAGCCAGCGCGGCTACTTCCAAATCCAGTTGCTTGTCCTGCAAAGATCAGAAACCCTGTAGCAACAACCAAAACGGCACTGCCCACTATGATTTGAGCTGGAGAATCGCTCATTGTTATTCTGGCTGCCAAGCTTCGTAATCTGCGCGACTCGCAGGTGAAGCTTGTCGCAGCGACCCTGTCGGCGCATAAGCCGCGAGCGTGCCTGTTGTGTTCTTTTGGTGGGGTTTCTCCCAAACCTTATGGGTCAAAGGCGCATCGGTCGGCGTGTCGTTCCATGTGAAATGCAGCCAACCATGCCAATCTGGCGAAACTTTGCTCGCTTCGATATCGCCGTTAAAGATGACCCACCGTTTGGAGCCGTCCTTGTTCTTGTAAAATAAATTACCAGCGGCATCTTCGCCAACTTTGATCCCTTTGCGCCACGTAAATACACGTGTCCCCAAAGTTTCTCTGTTCCACCATGTGATCAAGCTGAGAATAAAGCGCATAGGAGTCTCCGAAAATCGTTGGGGTAGATATGCCGCAACTCGCGCCTGAGGTCTAGTCCATACGCGCGAAGGTAAGGCAATTTGCCGCTGAAGCCAATTTATCAGGTATCTAGCGGTTAAATAGTTCTGGGAAAGAGATACTCCTCTTCCCAGAACTCGAGTTTCATTAGCCCGCGCTTACGGGCTCAGCTTTTTCATCACCATGGACCAAAAGAGGCGACGCGTCGCTTAAGACAGCTTCTTCGTTTACAACCACTTCCGTTACGCTGCCCATATCTGGGAGTTCGTACATTGTATCCAGAAGGATTTCTTCAAGAATGGACCGAAGCCCCCGCGCGCCCGTTTTGCGTTTGATGGCGCGACCGGCGATAGCTTTGAGGGCGTCGTCGGTGAACTTCAATTCCGCGTTTTCAAGTTCAAACAACAGCTGATATTGTTTGACCAGCGCATTTTTAGGCTTGGTCAAAATCGTCACCAGCGCATCCGCGTCAAGATCCTCAAGAGTTGCAATCACAGGCAGGCGCCCGACAAACTCAGGGATTAAACCGAACTTTAAAAGGTCTTCTGGCTCCAACTCTTGGAAAATCTCCCCAACACCCCGATTGTCGTTATTGCGGACATCGGCACCGAATCCCATCGCGCTACCTTTACCACGGGCAGCAATGATCTTGTCGAGGCCGGCAAACGCGCCGCCACAGATGAACAGAATATTAGTGGTATCGACCTGCAAAAATTCTTGCTGTGGGTGCTTACGCCCCCCTTGTGGAGGCACGGAAGCAACCGTCCCTTCCATAATTTTCAGAAGCGCCTGCTGTACACCCTCGCCCGACACATCGCGAGTGATCGACGGATTGTCAGATTTGCGTGTAATTTTATCGACTTCGTCAATATAGACGATGCCACGTTGCGCGCGTTCAACATTGTATTCGCTGGCCTGAAGCAATTTAAGGATGATGTTCTCGACATCTTCCCCGACATAGCCCGCTTCGGTCAAGGTTGTGGCGTCCGCCATGGTGAACGGAACGTCCAAAATGCGTGCAAGTGTTTGCGCGAGCAAGGTCTTCCCGCAACCCGTTGGGCCAACCAACATAATGTTGGACTTTGCAAGTTCGATGTCGCCTGTACCACCGGAGTGGTTCAAACGTTTATAGTGGTTATGCACAGCAACGGCGAGCACACGCTTTGCGTGCGCCTGGCCAATAACATAATCATCAAGAACTTCACAAATATCACTCGGTGTCGGAACGCCATCCGTGGCTTTCAGACCGCTAGACTTGGTCTCTTCGCGGATGATGTCCATGCAAAGTTCAACACATTCATCGCAAATAAAGACCGTTGGTCCTGCAATAAGTTTACGAACCTCATGCTGACTCTTTCCACAGAAAGAACAGTAAAGTGTGTTTTTGCTGTCGCCAGTCGTCGTTTTTGCCATGGTGATCCTTTGTTTGATCTCTGGTGGCCGCATTGCGCCCAGTCAAACCGTAATAAACGTTGTTTAGGCTGCCTTAGGCCCTAGCTTAGGACAGCCAATTTTCTTGTACAACGGCAAAATCATTGTGCCGTTAACGCATCGGTAGAAACCAACGCGCCCTTATGCGTCGCTTTTTTCGCGATTCTCAACGATCTCATCAATGAGACCCCAGTCTCTAGCTTCTTCTGCAGACATGAAATTATCACGCTCAAGCCCGTCGACGACGGTCTTCATATCTTGACCTGTATGTTTGACATAAATGCCATTCAAGCGGTCCTTGAGTTTTTGTGTTTCCTGAGCATGGATAAGAATATCCGTCGCCTGCCCTTGGTATCCGCCCGAAGGTTGGTGCACCATGATACGGCTGTTGGGCAGAGAATAACGCATGCCTTTGGTGCCCGCCGCAAGCAAAAGTGACCCCATAGAAGCCGCTTGCCCAATGCACAATGTACTCACTTTGGGTTTGATGTATTGCATCGTGTCATAAATCGACAATCCAGATGTCACCACGCCGCCGGGGCTGTTGATATACATCGAGATTTCTTTCTCGGGGTTTTCGGCCTCAAGGTGCAAAAGCTGGGCCACAACAAGCTGACTCATCCCGTCGTGCACGGGGCCATTTACGAAAATAATCCGCTCTTTGAGCAAGCGGGAGAAAATGTCATAGGCGCGCTCGCCGCGACTCGTTTGCTCGACCACCATGGGCACGAGGTTCATATACGTCTCAACTGGGTCGTTCATATTTGCCTGCCTACTCTTTGCGTCTTCACGTCAACGCGGATCCACTTAGCTTAGAAGTAGTAATAGTCCCAACAGGGACCTGCAAGGGCTGCCCTGTCACTTTACCGCGCGAAGGTTGTAATTGCCCTGATAAAGGGAAAATCTTATCAAAATGGTAATATTCGATAAAATGTGAAGGAAATTTTATACTTTCCCACCTGTTGCCCCCTTCGCTTTGCTCTGGCATTTAGGGGCATGACTCTGATCCTTTTCAACAAACCCTTTGATGTGCTTTCGCAATTTACGGACTCGGGCTCGCAAGGCAGTACGCGCCAAACCCTTTCTGATTTCATCAAAGTTCCAAAAGTTTACGCGGCGGGACGCCTTGATCGGGATAGTGAAGGCCTGTTGCTTTTGACGGACGACGGCAAATTGCAAAACAAGATTGCCAGCCCGAAATTCAAAATGGAAAAAACCTATTGGGTGCAAGTCGAAGGCACCCCGAGCGACGCCGATATCGAAAACCTGCGCCGTGGTGTCGCCCTCAAAGATGGCCCGACCAAACCCGCCAAAGTGGAGCGGATGACCGAACCCACAGGCCTTTGGCCCCGAATCCCCCCTGTTCGATTCCGCAAAACGGTGCCCGATTGTTGGCTTTCGATCACGATTTCAGAGGGCCGCAATCGCCAAGTCCGTCGCATGACGGCCCATATTGGGGCCCCTACATTGCGCCTGATCCGCTACAGAATCGGCGATTGGTCCATCGAAGGGCTCGAAAATGGCTATTGGCGTGAGGCCTAGAACACATATTCAGAGGGCTTTCGTTCACCGTTAAGTGCGCTCTTTATCTGGTCGCCCTGCACGCCTATAAGATGGAAAAAACTTAGGAGACCTGACATGCGGACCGCAAAAATTACGCGCAAGACTGCAGAAACTGATATTTCGGTCGAAATCAATCTCGACGGGACCGGTCTGTACGACAACAAAACGGGTGTGGGCTTCTTTGATCATATGCTGGATCAACTTGGGCGGCACGCGCTCATCGATCTGACCGTCCGCGCCAGCGGGGATTTGCACATCGACGACCACCACACCGTCGAGGACGTGGGAATCGCGATTGGTCAGGCTTTGAGCCAAGCGCTTGGTGATAAACGAGGGATTCGACGCTATGGGTCTTTCCTGTTGGCGATGGATGACTCGCAAATCCGCACTGCGCTGGACCTCTCTGCACGGCCCTATTTCATTTGGAACGTCGACATGCCAACGCCAAAAATTGGCACCTTCGACACCGAATTGGTCCGCGAATTCTTTCAGGCCCTCAGCACCCACGGCGGCATCACCCTGCATGTCGACAAATTGCACGGGTTCAACAGCCACCACATCGCCGAGGCGACCTTCAAATCGGTGGCCCGCGCATTGCGTGAAGCGGTTGAAATCGATCCGCGCAAAGCGGATGCGATTCCGTCGACAAAGGGTGCGTTGTAAATGCTCACGGCGATCATTGACTATGACAGCGGCAACTTGCATTCGGCCGAAAAAGCGTTCCAACGCATGGCCTCCGAGACAAACGCGGGTGACGTCATCGTCACTTCCAACCCGGCCGATGTCTTGCGGGCGGATCGAGTTGTCTTGCCCGGAGATGGCGCGTTTCCTGCCTGCAAAGCCGAGCTTTTTGACCACACGGGATTGTTTGAAGCCTTAGAGGAGGTCGTCGTTGCACGGGGCCGCCCCTTCATGGGGATTTGCATCGGGATGCAGATGCTTTCAACCACAGGCCATGAGTATACAGACACCGCGGGATTTGATTGGATCGGCGGCGATGTCGTCAAAGTCGCCCCTTCGGACCCCACGCTAAAAGTCCCGCATATGGGGTGGAACGACCTCGTTTTGGATCACCCCCACGAAGTGCTGGAGGGGATTTCGACGGGTGATCACGCCTATTTTGTCCATTCGTTTCATTTCCGCGTCAAAAATCGTGCCCACCGTTTGGCGCATGTGGATTACGCCGAAGAAATCACCGCGATTGTCGGACGTGACAATTTGATCGGCATGCAATTTCATCCGGAAAAATCCCAACAAACGGGACTGCGGATGATTGCCAACTTCCTGAAATGGAAACCCTAAAACATTAAAAGCCCCGCCAATCGGCAGGGCTTTCTCACATGGCGCTTAATTCACGCGCGACCACGTTTGTTTCTTACAGATAGGGCCAACACAGCCCGAAACTTTAAGCGTATTGCCGTTCAAAGCCATTTTGGACTTATACACTTTGTCTTTGGAGGGTTGCCAAATTTTGCCGCCCGCATAGGCCCCCTCGCCCTTCACGCTCATATCCCAAACCAACTGCTTGCCGATGTTCGGCGATTTGGTTTCCCCCGAAGAATCAAAGGTGCGCGCAATCACGCCGCAAATTTTGTCGCCACAGGGCGCAACGGCGATATGGGCATAGGCCCCATCATCGACTTCGGTTTTCCATGTGCCGTCAATCGGATCCGCAAACCCTGCGCCGACAGATAGAACAAGCGCTGCTGCGGCTGTAAGTAGTGTTTTCATTCAGTATCCTCCCGTTTCAAAGCAAACCTGCGCCAGAATTCTTGCTTCGATCAACCATGACGTTGGGTCGCATTTTTCGCGCCATAGCTTTTGCTTTCCCACAAGAACCATGTCAAAAGGCGCTAACTCAGCTCAAAACAGGCCAGTTTCATGATCCTCTATCCCGCAATCGACCTCAAAGACGGCAACGCCGTGCGCCTGTTCAAGGGCGATATGGACCAGACAACCGTTTTCAACGAGAACCCAGCAGCCCAAGCGCTGGAGTTCGTCGAAGCTGGGTGCGAGTGGCTCCATCTGGTTGACCTAAACGGCGCATTCGCGGGCGAGCCTGTCAACGCCGCCCCTGTTGAAGCGATTCTGAAGCAATGCCGCGTCCCCGCCCAACTTGGCGGAGGTATCCGCGACATGGCAACTATCGCGCGCTGGATCGACAAAGGCCTCGCCCGCGTCATCCTTGGAACCGTCGCCGTTGAAAACCCCGACCTCGTGCGCGAAGCCGCCCGCGAGTTCCCCGGAAAAGTCGCCGTTGGAATTGACGCGCGCAACGGCCGTGTGGCCACCAAAGGCTGGGCGACGGAAACCGACGTGATGGTCACAGACCTCGCCAAATCCTTTGAGGATGCGGGCGTATCGGCGATCATTTACACCGATATCAACCGCGATGGCGCCATGAAGGGTCCCAACGTCGAAGCCACAGCCGCCCTCGCCCGCGCGGTGACCATTCCCGTTATCGCCTCGGGCGGTGTCAGCTCATTGGCCGACCTGCGGGCGCTTCGCGATTGCGGAGCCAACCTAAATGGCGCGATTTCCGGTCGTGCGCTCTATGATGGCGCGATCGACTTGGCCCAAGCGCTCAAAGTGCTAAAAGGCGAAACCGCTTAACGCCCCCTAGTCGGGAAGCGGTGTTTCCCCTATGACAAAGAAATTCTTCATCACGGAGCCGCCGCCATGCTCAAGACCCGCATCATCCCTTGCCTAGATGTCGCCGAAGGGCGTGTCGTGAAGGGCGTGAACTTCGTCGATTTGATCGACGCGGGCGACCCCGTAGAAAGCGCAAAAGCTTATGACGCTGCGGGGGCGGACGAGTTGTGTTTCCTCGACATCAAAGCCACCCACGAAAATCGCGGCACCATGTATGATTTGGCGCGGCGCACGGCGGAACATTGTTTCATGCCGCTTACTATTGGCGGCGGTGTGCGCACTCGTGATGATGTACGAAAATTGCTGTTGTCTGGCGCGGATAAAGTGAGCTTCAATTCCGCCGCCGTTGCCAATCCCGACGTGATCGCCGACGCGGCGAACCATTTCGGAAGCCAGTGCATCGTGGTCGCCATCGACGCGAAAACCGTGTCCCCTGGTAAGTGGGAAATCTTTACCCACGGTGGCCGCAAAGCGACCGGTATTGACGCGGTTGAATTTGCGAAAAACGTTGTTTCCAAGGGCGCTGGGGAAATCCTGCTCACCTCGATGGATCGTGACGGAACCCGTGCAGGCTTCAACTTGCCCCTTACCCGCGCGATTTCGGATGCGGTTTCTGTACCGGTGATTGCCTCAGGTGGTGTCGGCACGTTGGATCACCTCGTCGAAGGTGTGACACTGGGCGGAGCCTCCGCAGTACTTGCCGCGTCGATCTTCCACTTTGGGGACTACACCATTCGCGAAGCCAAGGAATACATGGCCGCAAATGGTATCAATGTGAGGCTAGACAGATGAGTGAAATCGCGAAACTTGCCCAGACAATTTCCGAGCGTGCCAGCGCCGATCCAACCAGCAGCTGGACCGCGAAACTCCTCGCTAAAGGGCCCGAGAAATGCGCCGAGAAATTTGGTGAGGAAGCCGTTGAGGCGATCATTGCTGCGGTAAAAGACGACAAAGACGAACTCGTAAAAGAGAGCGCCGACGTGCTTTTTCACTTGCTGGTTATGTTGCAGTCGCGCGGCGTATCCCTTTCGCAGGTCGAAGCCGAATTGGCCCACCGCGCAGGAACGTCAGGGATTGCCGAAAAGGCATCGCGTTAACCAAACAGGCGCGGATACTCGATTTTGGGACAGCGGTTTTGAATGACAGTAACGCCCCGCGCCTCTGCAAATTCCGCCGCTTGCGCATTCTCTATCCCCAACTGCATCCAAATCACCTTGAGATTCGGAAAACGCGCAAGGGCTTCCTCCACAACGGGCAACACATCTTCGCTTCTGCGGAAAATATCGATCATATCGACTTGGATATCGGCCTCAATTGCCGTTAAACTGGTGCGGACGGGTTCGCCCAACAGCGTCTGCCCCACATAGACGGGATTAACAGGAATGATGCGAAACCCCTTATCCTTGAGGAACTCAGAGACGTAATAACTCGCTCGTTCCGGTTTTTTCGACATGCCAACACAGGCAATGACCCTCGTGTCGGTAAAGATTTCGCGCAGCGTTTGATCTGTATGTTTCATCCCTAAAACCTTTCGAATCGTCCCATTTCACACAAGAAAAAACGCCCGAACTGGGGAAAGCTCGGGCGCTAGTGTGGAACGAGGGACAGTATTTGCGAGGGTGTTCCAAACCCTACTCTTTAAAAAATGGGTACTGAGTTCAAAATGTTAAGGGTTTCTCAAGAAAACGTGATCACACTACATCAATGCTGAAGGCCAGAACCCATTGGCAAGAGCGATATTGCCCGGCATATCTTCCTGCCAAACACTTCGAACCGTTGTGTTGTAGTTTAGGTACAAGCGGTCTTTGTGTATCGTCCATGCATCGGGTTCCGTGGTTGCAACAGCCCCTTTGGACATCGCATAGGCGCAATAGCCCCCGTATTTGGGAGCATAGGCACGCGGGTTCCCCATAAAGATCTCAGCGTTGTGCATCGACGAAAACACCCACATCGCGCCTTCCCATTTCACCGCATATTTCATCATCCCCTGCACGGGTTTGCTTTCAGTAAAATAGGCAACGGGATCATAGCCATTGATGGCCACCCCGTGGGTATTGAACACGTAGTCATTGCCCGCAAAAGCGGGTGGCGCAACGAGAGTCGCAAGCGGGGCAGCGCCCGCCATTGCGAGGAAATGGCGACGAGAGAACATGAGAATCCTTTCTGTTGCTCTAAATTTGGCAACAAATGGCAAAGAACCCAAGACCCCTAACGCAACCGTGACAGCCCGCGAGAAAGACGTCAGCGCCTATTTCGGGCGAACAGCATAGAGCGCGACCGCAGCAGCATTGGAAACATTCAACGACCCGAAGTCGGCCGCATAGGGAATTTTCGCTAACTTATCAACGGTTTCCTTGGTTTTTTCCCGCAAGCCAGGCCCCTCGGCCCCAAAGACCAAAGCGATGGGACGGTCCGTCATACCGACAACCGCGTCCTCAATAGACTCCTCGGCATCGCCATCCAAACCGACAACCAAATAGCCCATTTGTTGCAGTTTTTCGATGGCATCCGCGAGATTGCGAATCCGCAGATACGGCTGACGCTCTAGCGAGCCGGAAGCGGTCTTTGCCAATGCACCCGTTTCCGGAGCCGAGTGGCGTTCTGGTGCAATCACGGCCCGCGCCCCAAACACTTCCGCAGAGCGCAGAATCGCCCCAACGTTATGTGGGTCCGTCACGCGGTCCAACAGGATCACACGTGGCACCTGACCGTCCGCAGCAAGGCAGACTTCCTCAATCGGCCCCCAATCGAGCGGCTTAACTTCCAATGCGGCGCCTTGGTGAACTGACTGGGGATCAAGCGGGGCGGAAAATTTGCGTGTGGGCACGATTTCCGGCTCCATGCCGCTGGCCAAGATGTCACTCTCTAAACGATCATACGCGTTTTGGGTGACCATCAATCGCAGCCGTTCCCGATTGGGGTTGCGCAAAGCGTCGCGCACGGCGTGAATCCCAAACATCCAAACGCGAGAGGCCCGTGCCAAGCGTTTGTCCTGCTCTTTTTCAATCACCCATTTAGGTTTATCCATGGTCCACCGCCTTTAGTTTATTGCGCCGCGGACAATGCGCAGAGCCTAGGTGTAGATGCAAGGTATTTTCCTGTTGACGCCCCAATCTAGGGCTAGTATCTCACCCCTTGTTGGGCGATAGGCCGCAAGGTGTGGCAGGGGACTGTAACTCCCTCGAGGCGACTCACGCCTGGTTCGATTCCAGGATCGCCCACCATTTCAACGCTTTGCGTTGTAAAAATTGGCTTCGGAAATGTTCACGCATTTTCGAGGCCATTTTTTTTGCCCTGCGGTTTTCCAAGCGTTCACAACCAGCCCGAATCAAAAAAGGGAGCCCCGAAAGGCTCCCCCGTATTCCCGTCTTCACTGTCTGATCTTGGGAGAATCTAGAAAGGAGAGTCGGGGAAATAGAAGCTTGCTGCGTTCTCGGGCGTGATCAAAGTCGCACCCAGAATATAACGACCAGAAACCGGACCGTTGGACTTGAAGGCGGCAACGGTTACATCCATCGCCGTGGCGATCATCGCTGGTGGATACAGGACGTCAACTGGTATCAATGTTTCACCATCCATGATCGATTTGATGGTTTCTTTCATGCCAGCACCGCCGACAACAAACATGCCGTCACCGTCGCGACCAGCTTGTTTCAAAGCCGCCACAACACCGATGGCGATGTCATCGTCTTGGGCCCAAACCGCATCGATATCGGGGAAACGGCTTAGGAAGTCTTGCATGACTTCAAAACCGTCGTCGCGATTCCAGTTGGCGTGTTTGTGGTCGAGAATATTCACGCCGGAGCCTTCCATTTCGGCCATGAACGCATCGAACCGCTCATTGTCGATGATGGTTGGAATCCCGCGTAGAACAACGATGTTATCGCCTTCTTTCAAACGCGTTTTCATGTATTGCGCCGACACGCGACCCAATTCAGGATTGTTGCCCGCAACATAAATGTCTTCGATTCCGGGCAAGCTCAGGCCACGATCCACAACCGTGATCAGGGCGCCAGTTTTTTTGACGTTCAAAACTGGATCCGTCAGTGGCTCGGACTCAAACGGCAGGACCACAAGTGCGTCGATTTGGTGAACCGAGACAAGATCCTCAATCGCGGAAGCCTGAGCACCGGGATCTGGCGAGTTCACAAGGATAAGGTCTACGTCTGGATACAGAGCTTCGAGACGCGCTTCGGCTTGTTCTGCGTGCCAGTTCATCCCAGCCGCCCAAGCATGGGTTGGCGTTGGGTATGAGACCCCAATTTTAATTTGGTCCTGCGCGATTGCGGCGCTGGCAAGGGCCATGGCCCCCGTAACTGCGGCGACGAATAGTGATGTTTTCAGTTTCATAATCTTCCTCCCTAAGTTTCAATCTTAGCCGCCCTTTTTAGGTCCGGCCCCTTCTTTTGTGCGCCTCTCCTTGACGCACATTTCAACGCTAGGATTTTGGCTTGGATTTTTTGCCCCAGTCCGCGCGCTGCAACCAAACGGCGATAATAATAATCAGACCTTGCATTGTGCCGTTCAGATAATTCGAAATCATATCCGTAAAGTTCAGGATATTGCCAATGGTTGTCAGGATCAGCGCCCCCAAAATCGTGCCGCCAATCCGCCCGTAGCCGCCCTTGAGGACCGTGCCGCCGATGATCACCGCAGCAATCGCCTCCAACTCCCAAAGGACACCCGTCGTTGAGGAGGCCGAGCCAAGACGCGGGACATAGATAATGGTTGCCATTGCCACGCAAAGCCCTTGGATCACATAGGTCCATGTTTTGATGCGGTCGACTTTAATCGCCGAATACCGCGCCACGCTTTCGGAGGAGCCAATTGCCGTGCAATAGCGGCCAAAGGCGGTTCGGTTAAGCAAAACCCAGCCCGCGATCGACACAAAAATGAACACCCAAACCGGTACGGGCAGCCCAAAGAACGCCTCATAATAAACTGGGCGATAGGTTTCACGGATGCCATAATCCAACGACAAGGTGCCGCCGTCTGCGAAATAGGTCACAAGCGAGCGGAAAATCCCCATGGTCCCGAGGGTGACAATAAAGGCTTCGATTTTTCCTTTAGTGGTCAGAAATCCGTTTGCCCAGCCAGCGCCAACGCCCAAAATTACACTCACACCGCAGCCCAAAAGAACCGTCGCGACACCTGTGCCCATGATTTCAACTGCGCTGTTCATCACGATGATCATCACGCCGGCGATAACCGCAGCCATGGACCCAACCGAAAGATCAATTCCACCAGCTGTAATAACGAATGTGGCGCCAATCGCGATGATGCCGATAAACGCGGACCTCGTGAGGAGATTGGTGATATTACCTTCACTCAAGAACGCTGAATTCAGTGAAAATCCAACGATACAGAGCAATATCAACGCGATCGCTGGCCCAAGTGTTTTAAAATCGACTGACGAAAGCCAGCTTTTTGTTTCTGTGGTTGTGGCTGAATCAGACATCCCGCACCTCTTCCTTCAGACCAGCGGCATAGCGCACGATCTCTGTTTCATTAATGGCGTCGCCCGTCACAGACCCCATGATACGCCCGTCGCGCATCACAAAAACGCGGTGGCAAATGCCGATAATTTCCGGCATCTCTGATGAAATCACGACCACAGACATTCCCTCAGCCGCGAGGGCCGCGATGAAATGATAAATCTGCTGCTTGGTGCCTACATCGATACCGCGCGTGGGTTCGTCGATGATAACAACACGCGGATTACACTCCATAACCTTGGCGAGAAGAAGTTTCTGTTGGTTGCCGCCGGACAAATCGCCAGCTTTGACGTTGGGGTCACGCGCGCGAATATCAAAGCGGCGCACACCGCGTGCCAGCGCCTTCTCTTCGGCTCCTTTGTCCAACATGAAATTCTTCACAAATTTTGGCAGCGCAAGCAGGGTCATGTTCTTTTGCATCCCCTGCTCCATGAGCAAGCCTTTGGATTTACGATCTTTCGTGAGGTAAACCACGCCTGCATCGCGGGCTTGGGCCACAGACGAAAACCGCACTTCGGCGCCGTCGATTTTGATCGTGCCACTTTCGATTTCCGAGAGGCCACAAATCGACTCAAAAACTTCCGAGCGCCCTGACCCAATCAGCCCCGAGAAGCCCAAAACTTCGCCAGCTCGCAAATCAAAACTGATGCCACGCACATTCTTTGTCGTTAAATTAGAAACTTCCAAAACGCGCGGCGCGTCCACATCAGCTTCTTGAATTGGCGGATAAAGATCGGACAATTCGCGCCCAACCATCATCTGTGCCATCGAATCCAGTGTGAATTCATCTGCTGGCTTGGTTGCGATCCATTGTCCATCGCGCAAGATTGTAATGCGATCCGAGATTTCTTTCACTTCTTGCAATTTGTGCGACACAAACATAATCGCCGTGCCACGCTTCTTTAACTTCGCGACTTGTTCAAAGAAAACACTGGTTTCCGCTTCAGTCAAAACCGCTGTTGGTTCATCCATAATCAATACGCGCGCATTGCGGCTAGTGGCTTTGACGATCTCAACCATTTGCTTTTGAGCAATGGAAAGACTCGAAATTCGCGCCTTGGGAGAGATGTCTAAGCCAACGTCGGAAAACATCTTTTGAACCTGTGCAGTCATCTCCCGACGGTTCAAAACCCCGTTACGCACGATCTCGCGACCTAAGAAAATATTTTCTTCAACGGTCATTTGTTCGGCCAAGTTTAGCTCTTGGTGAATAAGAACAATCCCAAGGTCTTCTGCTTGCCCGTTGGGTGGCAAGTTAACCTCCTTGCCGTCAACACGCAGAGAGCCCGAGGTTGCGGGGATAAAACCAGACATCACTTTCATAAGCGTGGATTTCCCCGCGCCGTTTTCCCCAATCAACGCATGAACTTCCCCTGCGCGCAGATCAAAGCTGATACTGAACAAAACAGGAATCGCCCCGAAAGACTTGCTTACCCGCTCTGCGGACAGCACTGGCGTATCATGGAAACCTCCATCGGCCATGTCTTCTCCTCCCCCTAGAACAAGTCGCCTCCCGCGCTTTGTTCCCAATTATGAAAACCTTTTCAAGAATAATGTAAACCTTTTCATAAACTCCTGTAAACCTTTTCATTGCTCTTTTGTGCCGTCCC
This sequence comes from Falsihalocynthiibacter sp. CO-5D18, assembly GCF_041205445.1. Lineage (NCBI taxonomy): Bacteria > Pseudomonadati > Pseudomonadota > Alphaproteobacteria > Rhodobacterales > Roseobacteraceae > Falsihalocynthiibacter > Falsihalocynthiibacter sp. CO-5D18. The sequence continues at coordinate 138,151 of NZ_JBGFCF010000010.1, forward strand.
GTTTTAAACTCCTCAAACTTGCTGCAACCATTGGACTTTTAACATTATTTTGAAGTTCGAAATTTCAAAAAGGCCACACTGACTTTGGAACAACCCTCTCCAAGACCCGCCACAATCGAGGATGTCGCAAAACTTGCGGGTGTCTCGATTGCGACAGTGAGTCGAGCGATTCGGATGCCAGAAAAAGTGGCCGAAAGCACCCGCAAGAAGGTCACGGCGGCCATCGCAAGGACGGGCTACACGGCAAACGCTATGGCACAAAACCTGCGCATGCAGCGCTCGCAAATGGTGATGGTTCTAGCCCAGTCGATTGCCGACCCCAATTTTCCAGGCATCCTAACGGGCCTCGAAAAAGTCGCCAAGGCGCGGGGGTATGGCGTTTTGATCGGGAACACGGAGGGGGATGTTTTACTTGAGGAAAAGCATCTGCGCTTCCTTTCAACGGGTATGGCTGACGGCTTAATCCTTCTAACAGGCCACCTCCCTGTCGCAGGTTGGTTGCAACACCCAACAACCAAAATTCCGCCAATGGTGGCGGCCGCGCGTCCGATCAATCGCCCTGACATAAGCTATGTTGGCGTCAATGATGCTGCTGCCTCCAAAGTTGCGACCGACTACCTTATTTCCCTTGGTCATAAGAGAATTGTTTACGTCTCAGGCCCCCCCGGCGACGCCCTCTCGGAACATCGCCATCGGGGATATTGCGAGGCCCTCACGGAGGCTTTCAATCAAAGTTCTGTTTGGCGGGTTCAGGGCGATGGCACCACCGAGGGAGGCCGCAGCGCAATCGAACGCCTGTTTATCCGCGACACCCTCCCCACGGCCTTTTTCTGCTACAATGACAATACCGCAATCGGGGTGATCGCCGCGCTGCAATCTCGTGGTTTCAATGTCCCTGCCGATTTTTCGGTCGTAGGGTTCGACGACATCCCCTTCGCCAATAATATAACGCCTTCTCTCACAACAATCCGTCAGCCTCGCAGCCAAATTGGCGAGATCGCGATGACACATTTGTTGGACTTCCTCCCCACGCGCAGCATCCCCACAGAGACGTCCCTCCTCCACGGCGACCTGATTGTGCGGGGGTCTTGTTCAGCCCCGCGCATGAAACCTTTGGACTAATCCCTCAAAAATCTTGTAAGTGTCGGATCGTAACGCGACCAACATTTGAGGTTTTCCATGATCGACCTACTCCTTTCACCCCAAGCTTGGGCTGCTCTTTTGGCGCTTGTGACACTTGAGATCGTCCTTGGAATCGATAACCTCATCTTCATTTCAGTGGTCTCAAGCAAGCTTCCAGAGAAGCAACAGCGCCATGCCCAAAAGATCGGTATCTCCCTCGCGCTTATCCTGCGACTTGCGTTGCTTTCCGTTATTTCCGTGGTCGTTGGCCTCACCGCCCCTGTGTTTGACTTGGGAATTACAGGACCACTCGACACCCACGGAACCCCCGCGTTCGAAACCGCTTTTTCTTGGCGCGATATCATTCTCATTTCTGGCGGCGTATTTCTTGTATGGAAAGCGACCACCGAAATTCAGCACAAAGTTCAACCCGACCCCGCCAATACAATGTTCAAATCCAAAGAGGTCGCGAGCTTTGCCTCCGTCGTCACCCAGATCATCATTCTGGATGCGGTTTTCTCAATCGACAGTATTTTGACGGCCATTGGGATGACATCGGAATTGCCAATTATGGTGGTCGCGGTGGTTATCGCCGTGGGCGTTATGTTCCTCGCGGCGGGTCCCGTGTCGTCCTTTGTGAACGCCAACCCCACCGTGGTGATGTTGGCCCTCGCCTTCCTTCTGATGATCGGCATGGTCCTTATCGCGGATGGGTTCGGCCACCACCTGCCAAAAGGGTATATTTACGCCGCGATGGCCTTTGCGGCCTTCGTCGAAATGCTCAACCTATTGGCGCGAAAACGAAAACACGCGCATGCTCAGTAGTCGGTGTTAAAAAATATGCCAATCGAGGAACTACCGTCGCTGCTGGTGGTTCCTTTGGCTATAAGTTTTTCAGTCAAATCCAAGTTGAGCGAGATTTCAGTATCGCCTTGGGCGTTGACGGCAATGTTTGAATAGACGTTCTCGGTGAGGTGTTTGCCGACATTTAGAGTCGCCACGCCATCCTCGTTTGCATCCAGTTCGAAGTCATCTACGGGAAGGTTCTCGCGCAGTTTGCCGATGACACTTGTGCCGCCGCGTCCCGCCAATGTCGCAACCGCCGAGGCCAGTTGGAGCGATTGAAACGGCGTCATGTCATCGATGGAAACCCCGAAGAAGATCATCGCAAGCACTTGGTCCTCGGGCGCTTCGGGCGACGATTCAAAGGTGATTTCAGGCTCAGACAAAAAGCCCCCCACAACAATGCTCGCCTCTCCATCTGGAATGGTCGTCGTTGCGCGTAAATTTAGACGGGGATCGAGGCTACCTTCGAGAAGGACTTCACCATCCGTCAACTCAAAGCGCCTCTCCAGAATGTTAATGCGCCCGCGTTGAAGCTCAAAGGCACCGACTGAAACAATATTGGCTGTGGTGCCTGTAAGCCTTATTTTTCCACCAAGTTCCGCGTCGATCCCGCGCCCGCGAATGAAGATTTGCCTTGGCGCAGAAATTGTCACATCCAGCGGATACACGGGCCCGCCCGAATTCCCAGAGGCTCCGGTTTTCTCGGGTTTTTTGTCGAGACCGGCCCGCTCAAGGGTAGCCCGAACGGCAGCGGAGGCTCCAATATGATCCATTTGTGGAATGCTGGTGACCGAGGCAATGCTGCCTGCGGGCACGGTAATTTCCGTGACGCCAATGTCGATCAATCCCGAGATAAGCGCCCCTCCAAGCAACGGTCCGTTCACCGCCACGTTCCCGTTTACCGACGTGGAATACAGGGCGGGGTCGGACAACTGAATCGCCTGAAGCGCCAGCGCCAAATTCGCCTCGTATCCACCAACCAACGACATCCCCCCCTGCACCGTCAAAGACCCACCTGAGGACACATTCGCCTTGGCATCAATGTTTACGCTGGAATTGTTGAGGGTGACTTGGGCGCCAAGGTCTTTGAGCGCAAGTTGGAAATTCGGTGCCACAACCTCGGAGTTCGAGATGGTAACCTGTCCCGAAACGGCATTCAGACTTGGAACGCCCTTTATCGCCAAATCAAATTGCGCGGTCCCCGACAGGGTCCGCGGAGTGATAAAGGGGCCAGCAAGGCCAAGCGGTGCGCTTCCAGACACCTTCATATCCAAACTTTGGTCCTCCAAAACCAACCCTTCGGCCTTCGCGGAAATCCCCATCGAGCCATTCACATTCGTTGATACATGCCAATCCGCACCTTGTTTTTTGAGTGTCCCGTCGAGATCCACACTCCCAGGCAAAGCCGCAACAATTGCGCCAAGATCGTCTAAATGCGCCTGAATGGACATGTTCGCATTCGGGCCTGTGACAAGCCCAGAAACTTTGGCCGTGGTGCCCAGTGGCCCGGTCATTGACGTGTCCAGAACGACGCCGTCCGCGCTTAGATTGGCTGTCCCTTCAAGGGTCACGCCCCCTGGATATTGTGGCAAAATCAGTGCCAAGTCACGTAACTTGGCTTCGTAAACAAACGTGCCGTCATCTGCGTCGACGTCTGCATGCGCGTCCAGTGAAAGTTCCGGTGTTGTGATTTTAAAGGCGCGTAGGGTCGTGCCTTCGCTGTCGCGCGCGGCATCGAGATAGATATTTCCGACCCCGGCAATCAACGGGTCAGCTTGGGAAATCCCCACGGCCAAATCCTGCGTCTCTCCTTCGATTATGACGTCAAAAATACCTGAAAGAGCTTCGACACTGCCCGAAACAGACAGGTTTGCTCCCCCCGCGATCGGTTGTTTTGCGAGGGCCGCGAATTGCGAAAGATCATCTATAGTTAGCGCCGCTTTTAGGTCAGTGGGAAGCCCGTCCGATAGGCCGCCAATATCGAAATCGCCGCTAAAAGCCACGCCCTTGCCTTCAACAGAAACGTTATGAACAACCAAAGGCGTTTGCGGTTTGTATGCCACATAGGCGCGCCCTTTCAAGGTCGTCCCTAAGGCCTGTGACAACGCCGGATCCGCCAGAACAAGGCCTTCAGTCGCAAAGGTAACATTTGCGTTTACACCAGTGACTTTGTGTACTTTGCTTTCAAATTCTCCTGCCATCGACAGCCGGGCTGACGCAAGTTCCACCTCATCTCGAACAAGGTTAACAAGGCCCAAACTCCCCTGCCAACCCGATCCTTTGTGGGCGTCATAACTGAGGTTAAGATTCAAACTATCAACAAGTGTTTTCGACCCCGACAAAGGAAGAAGCACGGGCGTGCCGTCTTTGGTTTTCACGTTTCCCTTAATGTTTAGCAAGGTTGGCCACATTTCGGGAGAAAGGCGCGCGCCCCCTTTCAAATCAATAGTTTGCGCTTGGAGAGAGAAGTTCTCAAGATCCAACGCGCCGCTGGGTTCCCGTACCCCTTCCAACTTCAAGGACAGGTCTGGACCAAAAAACGAGCGATATTCGGGCGCAAAAAGCGCGGTGACATCACCGCCGAGCTTAAGCTTGAACCCTTGCGATTTTTGCGGTGTTGCCCCTTCGGATCCGACCACGCCAAAAGGGGTTTGAATGAGTTCAACACTGCCTTCGATGTTCTTTTCACCCGCACTCGCGAGGAAAAATTCGGCGGTAAAATCAGCAAGCGGACCGTGCCCCGTAATTGAGGCCTCCAGCGCGGGCGTGTCAGGAATTTTCAATAGTTGGGCAACAATTCCGCCCGCATCTTCGCTAAAATCAAACTCGACATCCAGCGCCTGCGTGTCCCGCGCATAGCCTCCGCTAAATGTAAATTCTCCGTCCGCGTCGTCAGTACGCTGCGCCGAAAATGTGGCCTGTCCCGAGCCCCCTTCCAAGCTTGCCGACGCGTCCAAAGACAGCTCAAGCGCCCTCCCAACAATGTCTTTTCCCAATTTGACTTCAGGCACACTTACGTTCTTAATGTCGATGGAGACAGGTAATTCCGGCAAGCTAAATTCAGTTGCCTCCGCTGCGGGGGCTTCGCTAGGAACGGCGATTGGTTTTCGAACGACTTCAATCCGATCTGCGGTCATTTCCCTGACGATCACCCGCCCCCTTAGAAGCGCGGCGCGTTCCCAATTCAAAGAAGCGCCCTCGACGATCAACCAGATGCCGTCGCTGTCGGCGATCGTTAATTTTTCCATCGTGGCGACTGAACTCAATGCGCCTTTAAAGCCGGTAATTCTGACGATCCGTCCTTCCCCACTCAGGCTGTCTTCGAGTTGTGTTTGCAAAAAGCCACCGCGTTCTTCTTCCTGTGCAAACACTGGAGACGCGAGGCAAAAACACAGGGCGGCAATAGCGATAAGGGATTTCAAAACGCTTCTCCAATTCCTATGTAAAACTGAACGCCACTCGCGTCAAAACTGCCACCAACGGGTGCAGCCACGTCGAGTCTGATCGGGCCAATTCCCGTGTCATAGCGTGCGCCAATCCCTGCCCCGACTTGCCATTCGCCCGAACCATCGGGCGTGGAATTCGCACCGACATAGCCAATGTCGGTAAATCCTACCACGCCAAAACCGCTGTCAAACATCTGGCGCAATTCCGCCGACATCCCCGCAAAACTCCGCCCCCCCGTGACCGTTTCCCCGTTCACAACAACACCAAGCGATTGATACGGAAAGCCACGGACTGTGTCACTCCCGCCAGAATAGAACAGGAAGTTGGCGGGTGTATCCTCAATAGAGGTGCCCACGATTGAACCAAGCTGTCCGCGCAACGCTATGACTGTATTTTTCGATTCGCCGAAGCCAAAATACGTGCGCGCGTCAATATAAGCGCGCAAACCGGTGCGCGCGCCCTCTACGTCGACATAGGGCAAAAGGGTTGGGCGAATAAAATATCCGCTGGTGGGGCGCAGAGCATTGTCCCGATAGTCGATTGTTCCTTCATACAACCCGGTCAGCAGCGTGTAAGTATCCTTGCCAAAGACGGTTTCTTCACGCGCATGGAGCAACCCCATTGAAAACTGGTATTGATATTCGTCGGTCACATAGCGCTGGATACCCACGCCGAGGATCGCTTGTTCAAGGTTGTATGTTTCTTCATCTATGGTCGCGAGACTGCCGAGGGCAAAAAAGTCTGTGTCGCGCGCAAAGGCTGCGGGCCGTTCGTAGCGGGCAGTAATGTTGAATTCCGAACGCCCTTCGGCGCCGCCATAAGAACTGCCAATGCCGCTGACTTCGCCCTCGAAACGCAACTTGTCCGCGGCGCCCGTCAAATTGCGATGCATCCAATAGGCCGTGACCGTTGCGCCTTCATCCGAAGAAATTTCGCCGCCAAATCCAAACCTTCGTGGGATTTGATCTTGAACCTCCACTTCGATAGGAAGCGCCCCGTCGGCATTAATCTGTTCACCCTCAGTCAAAACAACCGACCTAAACGCGTCCGTGCGCCGCAAACGCGTTTCCGCGTCTTTAAGATCTTCGGGCGAATAGATTTTCCCCTCTTCGATCCCCAAGATCGCGATCACCCGCTCTGGACGGACGTTTTCGCTACCTGAAACGGTGACTTTTCCGATCCGCGCGAGGCGACCCGTTGCCAATTCCACCTCGGCATTAAAGAGGTTGGAATTGTGGTTCACTGTGAATTTCTGTTTATTTGGCACAACTTTTGGGTAGCCTGAGTCTTTCCAGTCGGAAACCGCCCCTTGGACGCTGCTTTCCAAAACTCTGGTACTCGCAACTTGTCCCGTTGCAAACTCTGGCGGGAGTTTGGACGCAGGTGCGAGCGGGGCGATCTGGGCTTTTCCGAACTTAAATTCGCTCCCCGTCGTCACGGTGATCGTTACTTGAGAGATACTTTGGGGCGGTGAAATCGTCGACAAACCACTGGCTTCGCGGCCATCCAGCTTGATGGAAACCGTCGAACCAAAATAGCCCAACTCATAGAGAACCGCCAAAATCCGTTGATAATCAGCTTGTGCCGAGGCCAAAACGTCCAGTGTGTCCACCTCATCGGAGGCCGCCAACGGCGTCAAAAGCGCTTGGGCTGCAACTTTATCCTGCAACTCTTTGGAGGCAGGTGTCAGCGACAAATCCAATTCGAGTGCCCCAACGGGGCCTAAACTGGCGGTCAAAACCAAACCACTTAAAAGGAGGCGAGGATGAAGTTTTAGGGCCGAAGCGGGGCACCAGAGCAGGGAAGAGATTTTGGTCACAAAACAATCCAACTTGCGAAGGGGACATCGCACAAGCATTCTTCGCGCTATCACCGTAAAAACATGAAGCGACTTTAACACAGACTTAAAAGAAAAGAAGAGCACAATGCAGTTATCACCGACTGCACAGCAGAACGCGGCGCACACCTAAAAAAAGGAATGCAAAATCTGGCGTTCCCATGTTGGGACGCCTTAGCAACTCGCCTAAGGATATTTACTCCCGTCGGGTCTTCAAACGCCTGATTGGGCGCATGCATTTTGTCGTTGCAGACGTTTAAAACTCATCGAGACATGCGCGCGTTGTATGCGAGCAACGGCATCCAAATCCCCCGACAGCAGCGCCAGTTGAATGGCCTCCAACTCATGATGGAAAATTCGGAACTCTTCCTCCAAATCCAATTGTGCCTCAATCGCCGTCCTCAACCAAATCCGTTTGGTTTGGAAATAGAGCCGCTCAAGGGTTTGACGCAGCGGCGCATTTGAAGTGAGATCGAGTAGCGTTTGGAAAACGTCCATATCAAACTGGGTAAATTCCCGCGCGGTGCCAGACTTAATGATCTGCGCAGCCCGAAGTACCAGCCCATCAATCTTGACTAAAAAAGCATCACTTGGCGGTACCGGATCAAGGCGGCCCGTCAACTCCGTCAACTCGACTCGCAATCGATATACCTGTTCCAGCGCGTTGATATCGGCATCAGTAACTAGGGTGCCGACCCCGTGATGGGACAAAACCAGCCCCTCGTCCTCAAGCCGCGCCAGAACCCGTCGCAAAGGCGTACGGCTGGTGCCAAATTCTTCGGCCAGTGCCGCTTCCGAAAGCCGCATTCCGGGGGGGTAATCAAGCAGGCAAATGCGTTGGCGAATTTCTTGATGCATGGCGGCATGACGGTCACGCACAGTTAAGGGAGCCTTTTCGTCTTCAAGCGATTCACTCACTCTGCATCTCCAGCTCACCACCCAGTCGATCTAGCATGGCTAGGCCTGCTGATAGCTGATCCAACGAGAGATATTCATCGGCTTTATGCGCCTGCTCAATAGATCCCGGGCCGCAAACAACCACATCCGTGCCCAGCGCCTGAAAAATTCCTGCTTCGGTTCCAAAGGCCACGACATCCGCATCATTGGCCCCCGTCAACTCCATCACGATCCGGCGCGCTTCGTTTTCATCCGCAGGGATCAGTCCCGCAATCTCTCCAACTATCTCAAGATCGATCGAAGCCTCGCCATAAATGGCCTGCATTTTGGGCAGCAACTCCACGTCGCAAAACTGCTGCAACGCCGCTTTGACAAATTCGGCGTCGCCGCCCTGAACGGGCCGCATTTCCCAGTCCACCCGCGCCTTGGAAGCGATCACATTATGGGCCACCCCGCCGTTGAGCGCGCCAACATTCACCGTGGTCCAAGGTGGATCAAATCGGGTTTTCGCGGGGGCCATACCGCGCAACTTTTCTTTCAGGCCCAACAGACGGCTCACATAATGCACCGCAAATTCAACCGCATTAACCCCAAGATCGGGTGCGGACCCATGCCCCTCGAGACCGTGAAAATGGGTGGAGTATTCATAGCAGCCTTTATGGCCCTCAATCACCCGCATTTCTGTCGGCTCGCCAATAATGGCCACCCGCGGCGTCAAACTGCGTGCTTGTAGGGTTTGCGCCAAATGCTGCGCGCCCAAACAGCCGACTTCTTCGTCATAGGTCAGCGCGAAATGCAGGGGACGCTCTCGCACTTGGCTAGCAAATTGCGGCGCCATCGCAAGCGTTGCTGCGATAAACCCCTTCATGTCACAGGTGCCACGGCCATAAAGGCGCGCGTCCCGCTCCACCATTTCAAACGGATCCGAACTCCAATCCTGATCGGCAACCGGCACCACATCACTATGCCCTGAAAGCAAAATGCCGCCGTCTCTCTCTGGTCCCAAGGTGGCAAAGAGATTGGCCTTGCCACCACATGGCGACGTTACAATATCTACACGCGCGCCGCAGTCCTCCAAAAGATTGGCGGCATAGGCAATTAACGCCTGATTACTGTCTGACGAGATCGTTGGAAAAGCGATCAGATCGCGCAAAATTTCGGTGGTGCGGGAAAGCCTATCCATCGTCAATTCTTCACGAAAAGTTTGCGGTCCACATTACACAGCGCTTCGGCTTCACCATTTTCAGTGATGAGAATGGTTTCAGTGGTTTCAAGCCCCCAACTCTCCATCCACAAGGCGGGCATAAAGTGAAACACCATCCCGGGTTCAAGAACTGTACGATCTTCGCTGCGAATTGACGCGGTACGTTCGCCCCAATCAGGCGGATAGCTTAAACCGATAGGATAGCCACAGCGCCCCTCGCGATGAATGCCGTGCTTCTTGAGGGTACCAATAAACGCGTCGGCGATATCACAAGTCCGGTTCCCTGCCCGCGCGGCGTCAAGGCCCGCGGCGATCCCTTCAAGTTGTGCCTGTTCTGCGTTCAGCATTTCTTGTGGCGGCGTCCCCAAATATATGGTCCGACACAGCGGCGCGTGATAGCGGCGATAACAGCCAGAAAGTTCAAAAAATGTCGCCTCCCCATCGCGCATCGGCGCACCATCCCACGTCAAATGCGCCGCCGTTGCATCCAGCCCCGAAGGCGTCAGCGGTACGATCGCGGGGTAATCCCCCCAAATATCATCCACACCCGTAATTCCAGCGTGGAAAATTTCGGCGACCAACTCGTTCTTCTTCACCCCCGGTGCGGCCTTGTCCAATGCGGTGGCGATGACCTTCTCGGTGATCCGCGCTGCCTTGCGGATAAACGATATTTCATCCTCTGATTTGATCAAACGCTGCCAATTCACCAAGGCCGTCGCGTCAAATATCTGTGCCTGCGGCAGGTCTTGAACAAGTACCGCGTGGGCCTTTGCCGAGTAATAATAATTGTCCATTTCTACGCCTATCCGCGCGCTTTCATACCCAAGGGCGCGAATATGTCCGGCCAAATCCTGCATCGGGTGGCGCTCGGTGGATTGCACGAAATTATCCGCGTAGCCATGAATTTTGTCCGGCCCCATCCAGCAGGTCCGATTGGCACCCACACTGTCCATATAGCGCCCCCACCAAATTGGATCGCCCTCCATTCCCAAGATCACACCTTGATGCACATAAAACGACCATCCGTCATAGCCCGTGAGCCATGCTTGATTGGAGGGGTCCGTCACGAAGATCACGTCAAGCCCTGCTGCCTGCATTGCGGCGCGAGTTTTAACGATACGGCGATCATATTCTGAACGACTAAAAGCGGCGTGTTCTTGGGCCAAGGGACAGTCCTTTCGCGAATTTCTAAGCAAAGATGTACACAACAACGAGCGCGGCGTAGATTCTTTGGTAGATTTGTGGCAGTTAACGCGCAAAAAGCAAGTGATTCATTTTATGTTGTACACAATATGGCAAGGATGAAAAGGAATGCTGGGGACCAACGAGCATTCCGATAACATTCACCGGCGACAGGTCGCGCGCGTAGCAATACTCACCCCTCGCGAAACCGCGTCGCAGACTCTATCCACCGCAACGGAAATGACTCTCCATTCGGCCAAGCACATCCACGCCCATCTGCATCAACAGATCAAGGATATCGAGGGGAACCCAATTCTCGCGGATCAATCCCTCATGGTGCAAATAGAAATCCATAACCCGCATTGTAACCTGACGGTTCGTTGGGCCAAGCCCAAGAAAACCACCGCCCAAATGGTTGGCGAACACACTCGGCCACCCCGACGTCAGGGAATACGCACCGTCCCCAATGCGCACATAATGCCCGCCGCTATGTTTGGCCTTCAAGTCGGCTATATCATCCCATTGCCCCCCGCCTTTGCGTTTAGGAAACGCAATACGGAACGGCAACTGGTGATAATCCACAAACCCCTGAAGCCCGCGCGTCGTCCCGATTCCAGACGGCCCGTACCACATCATCTTAGGGTGCCAGTGGTCCTTTTGGGGCATATTCAAAAGACCGTCGCGCCCCGTGCCCGCCAAATCATCATAGGCGCCCAAGGTGGCATGCATGGCCAATGTTTGCTCAATACTTCTAGCGGATTGCGCTTCGTCACGGGGTGAAAAATCAAGCCCATCGCCCGTCAAAGGACCTTGCCACATTCCTTCCGTCCCAAGGCTTGGAGCAATAGGCCAAAACCCTGCCTGCCGGATCACATCCAACACATCCCAAATGCAATTGGATTGGATAATCTTTCCATCCCTTACTTCATGGACCTCACCATAGCGGATGCAAATTGGCCGCCCTGTCGCTGGAATACCCATCCAGTCCTTCCGAAAGGTCCCACAATAATGTCCGACCATTCCGACATAGTCGCGCCCCTCGTAGCTCCCGCCAACAACCATTTGATCACGGCGCTCCGCATCAGGAAATGACATCAACAATGGCCTCCAAAGCGTTTCCAGGAGCCCGCTGACACCCCGCGCTTCGTTCATAGGATGCGACGCTCGGAGATGAACGTCGCTGTGATAAAGTGTCGTTGCTGCTTGCGCCAAACCCGAAGTTCCCGCGTCGCAAAGTGCGGAGAGCCCTTCATGCAACTGGCGCTTTAATGTGGGCAGCTTGTCAGTCATTGCGCAATTCCATTTGTGATTTCGAGGAAACCGTAGCGCTGCAATTTCAATTTGTGCAGGCGTAACCTCAGTCGATTATTAAGAGTGGATTTGAGAGTGTCAAATCGGTGCCGACAGGTGAAGGCCAATTCGGAATGACCGAAACTGGGCAACGCTGCAACCTGCAGGCAAAGGCACCAGAAAATCAGCCCCATTCCATATAAGCGTTCGGTACTAAGAGACGTTTGATTGGGGGCCTAGGCACATCGCCCAAGCCCCCAATCCTTAAATATCTTCTAGAACAGCACTGTCCTTGTCGGCCATTTGCGCCAACTTCACTTGCATCAAGATCGACATCTCGTCGTAGTTCGTCCACTCGTCGACGATCTTGCCATTCTTGATATGGAAATGGCTCATCCCCATAATTTGTACACGCTTTCCAGTGGGCGCTCCAAGCTCTTCTAGCACGCCCCAACCAAGGTGATGCCCTTCAATAATCCAGCGCACGGCCACTTTGGTGCCGCCCTCTTCGCAGGGTTGCGAACAAACGTGTTGCGGCATGAAAAAGCCGTCTGACACCGAAGAATACAAACCAACGACCTGATGCGTCACCGCACCGTGGCCGTATAGTTCTTTCATCAGCGGACCGTGATATTGAACGGTGGGCGCATAGACGTCCTTGATTTTCCCAAACATCCGCTTGTTGTGGATTTCATGAAGCCAGCCCAGCACTTCTTCCTCTAGGGTGTTATTGGCAATCGAAAGGTCCGCTGCTGTCTCGGGGGGATATTGGCCGAGCAAACGACGGTTTTCGCCCATATCCACAGCGAGCAACCCCTTGTCGAAATAATTCGTGGCAAGGGATTCGGCGTAGGCGTGCGTATCTAATCCGAGTTGCTTAACTTGCGACATCGTATCGACAACCAGCCACTCGCGATAAATCATATTCTCGTAAATCATACAGTCGGCAATTGTGCGCGCCACAAACGTTCGACCGGTGGGTTTTCCGTAAACACCGGGCTGGGAGTGGCGCCCCGCTCCGGTCACCAGATGCGAGGTGTAAAACCCGTCATTCTCGTTCCCGTTCCAAATCACATGCGTCGCCATTCCGCGACGCTCAGGCAACATAAACATGCGCTGGATCGTCCCCTGAACAACCTCCTCGCGAGTATAGGTGGTGTTTGAGGCGCTATAGACCACACAATTGTGCGTATAATGTGTATAAATCAACCCGACATCCCGCTCGTCCCAAATCCGATGCGTACACCTGATGATGTAGTCAACGATGTCGGTATAAATCGGATCGAACCCCTTCATGGGCTGCACACGATCACGATCAGTGGGCACCATGGCCACAAAATCGCGTCGCTCTGATTGCAGGACCTTATCGCTCGCACCGCGTTTTGTTTCCTTGGAACCGCTTTCCTTGGCTACCATTTTTAATCTTTCTCTCTTTATGAATCGAATCTAGCCCTATTTGAGCCCTAAATAGCATACGTTTGCAATATGTTTATTTTCACCTCCAATTTTTTTATATGCCACTATGAATTTTTAAAACTCCCATCCAAAATCGCCATAAATTCCATAATTAACTGTATAATATGCACATTTACAAATAAATTCCTTCATACCAAGCCAGAAAGACCAGCGAATACGGAGGTCCATTTTCAGCAACATCTCCGTGGCATTCCAAAATTTGTTGCATGCGTAGTCAATCAACGCTAGGATTCCTGAGCGTCAGCCTGCCATTTGATGCCAATTATATAAAATATATGAGCTATTCCAAAGATTTGCGGGTGGCTTACCTTCACCAACGGGAGAAAACAAAAATGATTCTCAACTTAAAAACAACCGTCGCGACATGCGCGCTGATTGCGTCAGCCAGCGCAGCTTGGGCCGACTGCGGCATTGAGTCGGGCTCGGTCCGAATCCTGTCTAATGATTTTGACGCGCTTGCGGCAATTGCTGAGGCCGCATCGGCCTGTGCTAGCGACACCGTAGAGGTTACGAGCAATCGCACCGAAGAGCATAAGAACATTCAGGTTCCTGCACTCACGATCACGCCTGCGACATATACGGTCGCTATCGTTGCAACGAACTCCGTTGTCCCGCTGATGAACGATGACCTGATCCGTCCGCTTGATGATCTTGTTGCAAAATATGGCGACCAGCTTGCCGAAAGCCAGATGATCCGCGTCGACGGTAAAACCATGGCGATTGCGTTCATGGCGAACGCGCAGCATCTTTACTATCGCCAAGATATCCTTGCCGAAAACGGCATTGAAGTCCCGACCACGTTTGCAGAGATGCTGGCTGCTGCCGAAACCCTGCGGGCCAACGGCGTAATGGAAACACCCATTGCGTCGAATTTTATGCCCGGCTGGAATATCGCTGCTGAATTCGTGAACACCTACCTCAGCACCGGCAACGACTTTTTCGCACCTGGAAGTGCTGCGCTCGCTATCGACAACGAAGATGGCATCGCGGTTCTGGAAAACCTGAAGGCGATGACGGAATACATGAGCCAAGACTGGGCAACATACGATAGCAATTCGCAAAAGCCCGTTTGGGAAGCTGGCGAATTGGCGTTTGCGATCGCATGGGGTTCGCGCGCTGGCGCCTATATTGGCGATGATAGCCCAGCACCTGAGATCGCAGCCGTAACCCGTTTTTCTGCTGCTCCGGCTTTGGGCGACAGCACAATACCAGGCGCAGCACTTTGGTGGGATGGCTTCACAATAGCCAAGAACATCAGCGACGAGGATGCTGAGGCATCTTTCCGCGCGATGATGGTGGGAATTTCCCCAGAAATGATGGAAGCCAACCGCGACGTCGCAGTTTGGTTGATCGACGGCTATGAGCCGACGGATGCCGCAACGGGTGTGATTGCCGATCTGCAAGGGGGCGCGCGTCCCTATCCAATGTTGCCGTATATGGGGCTGTTGCACACAGCAATTGGCGACAATCTCGCGGAATATCTGCAGGGTAAAGAAAGTGCTGAGCAGGCGATGTCTGACATCACTTCGGCGTATGAGACTGCAGCGACAGAAGCTGGCTTCCTAAACTAAGCCATTCGGAGGAGAGCCGCGCGTCGGCTCTCCTCCTTGACGTGCGCAAACCCACCTCGTGTCCTTGAGGGACACAGCAGGAGATCATTCATGCCTCACAAAACGTTTTTGGCCTTCATCTGGCCATCCTTTTTCGCGATGATTTTGTTCATTGCCATCCCGATTATCTCGGTAGGCTATCAATCGTTATTCATCGAGCACGAGAAGATTTTGATCGAAGCGGAAAATTGCGGCCCCTTTGGATGCGTGGCTTCGGTCAGCGTCGATGCAAATGCGATGTCCGCGTTAAGCAAGAGCCAGCCTGCGGGCCGCTTTAACGGATTAGGCACCTACGGCAATGCCAGCCATTTGGCCTATGATGAAATCGGTGAGATATTCGCAACGAGTGAAAACTTTGGTGAAATACGAAATAAAATCATGAATTTGCCGTTCTACAAGGCTTTCATTTTCACCATGAGCTACACCTTTATTGTGACACCATTGGTGATTATTCTCGGTTTCATCATCGCGGTTGTTGTCAATTCCATTCCCAAAATGCTCAAGGGGCCGGTGATCTTCTTTTCTCTGCTGCCGATGATTGTTACGCCTCTGGTGGGATCGCTGGTCCTGTTCTGGATGATCGACAGTCGAGGGATCATTGGGGCGGGGTTGCAAACGCTGTTTTCCGATCCCTCTCTATCCCTCAAAGCGTCGCCGATGCTGACGTGGGTCACATTGTTCGTCTACGGAGTTTGGCACAGCGCGCCCTTTGCCTTCGTCGTTTTCTATGCGGGGCTGCAAACGGTGCCAAAGGATACGCTTGAATCTGCAATGGTCGACGGAGCCAACCGATGGGAGCGCGTGCGCTTCGTCATTGTGCCTTATATGACGCCACTCGTGACCTTCATTGCGCTGATGCAATTAATGGATAACTTCCGTGTTTTCGAACCAATCATCGGCTTCTCGGCCGCGGCGAGTGCGACCTCGCTGAGTTACCTGATCTACAACGATCTGCGCGCCGCAGAGTCCCCGCTTTATGGGTCGGCCGCTGCGACATCGATGCTGACGATTGTTGGCGTATTCATCTTGCTGTTGCCGGTTCTGCGCCGCAATTCGCGCGAATTCAACCGCAAGACTTGAGGAGTCAGAAGCATGTCTAACCCAACACACAAAAAGCCGCTCCCGCTTCTTGCGCTGACAATTGCCTTCGTGCTGATCTGGCTGTTCATCGCCGCCTTCCCCTTCCTGTGGACCATGTGGGGCTCCTTTAAAGTTGAGGGAGATTTCTTTTCCCGCGCAAACTGGATGAACGCGATCACGGGGCCAATCACCGAGCGACAAACGGGGGGGGCCTTCACCCTCAATGGCTATGAGGGCGCATGGATTGAGCAAGAGTTTTGGCGCGCGGTTGTCAACACGGCGACGATCACCCTATCGGTTGTTGTCATCTCGCTGACGCTGGGAACCCTCGGCGGGTACGCTCTGGCGCGCTCGGGGTTCAGATATACGTTCTGGCTCCTCATGGCGGCGCTGATTTTTCGGGCGATGCCGCACGTGACATTGGTTTCGGGCTATTTGCTGCCTTTCTTCCAACTCAATATCTGGGGGTATCAGCTGACCACGATCGTCGTTCTTGTCGCGATCAACCAACCCTTCACCTTGTGGATGCTGCACAGTTTCTTCCTCTCGATCCCAAAGGATTTGGACGAAGCCGCAATGGTCGACGGTTGCACCCGCTTTCAGGCTTTCCGACTGGCAATCATCCCCGTGATGTGGCCAGGTGTGGTCACCACAGGGCTGTTCAGCTTTCTGTTGGCGTATAACGACTTTACCGTAACATCGATGCTGCTGACGCAAGAAAACGCAACGATGATCCCCAAGATCAACGGATTTCTGGGGTCCACGCAAGAGGAAGGCAAGGTCATGTATGCCGTAGCCGCGGTGGTCTCGGCGATTTTACCGCTTTTCGTACTCATCATGTTTTTCCAACGTCAAATCGTAAGCGGTCTGACCGCTGGCGCCGTCAAAGGATAAGGGGCTCACTATGGCCAGACTTCAACTCAAAAATGTAAACAAACGTTGGGGCTCCTTTGTGGGCGTCGAAAACTTCAGCCTAGACATCGCGGACGAGGAATTTCTGGTGCTGCTCGGGCCTTCGGGCTGTGGCAAATCCACGACCATGCGGATGATCGCGGGCCTTGAGGACGTCACGGAAGGCGAGATCATCTTAGGGGATCGTGTCGTCAATAAACTCGAACCCAAGGACCGCGACATCAGCATGGTGTTCCAGTCCTACGGCCTCTACCCGAACCTGTCCGTATATGAAAATATCCGGTTCCCGTTGCGCGTCCGCAAGGTGCCAAAAGAAAAGCACCACGAGATGGTGATGGAAGCCGTGCGGATGACCGAGCTTGAGGATTTCATGCATCGTCGTCCAGCGGAGTTGTCCGGTGGTCAAAGACAACGCGTGGCGCTTGGACGCGCCATTGTGCGCAAACCGACAGTGTTCCTTATGGACGAACCCCTCTCGAACCTTGACGCCAAATTGCGTGTCAGTACACGGGCGCAGATCAAAAACCTGCAATCAAAACTGAAAACCACGACCGTCTATGTGACCCATGACCAGATCGAGGCGATGACCCTCGCTGACCGCGTGGTCGTTATGAATGCTGGCAAAATTCAGCAAGTCGGGACACCGACCGATATTTACGACATGCCCGCCAACACGTTCGTGGCCAGCTTTATTGGATCTCCCGCGATGAACCTTATTGAGGGCACGCTGTCCAATGGCGTGTTCGAAGGTCAAAACATGCGTGTCGAGGGGCTGCCTGCGGGGCCATCGGGCAATGTCACCCTCGGGTTCCGCGCCGAAGACGCCGAGATTGTCACCAGTGGCGGCCAGATCGCGGCACCGATGTATTCGATCGAACTCCTTGGCGAGGCCTCGATGATTACGTGGCGTTTGGCGGGGGCTCTTGTTTCGGTCAAAACCCACAAGGACTATCGTGCAGCGATTGGCGAAGTGGTCGAAGCGCGCATTCCCGCAAGCATCTGTCATCTGTTTGACACGGCGTCTGGCGAAAGGATTGCTCTCCCATGAGTGCACTCACCGAGGCCGAGGCAACACGGCAAGTTATTTTGCGAATGGAAGCCGCACTTGGCGACAATTCCAACGACATGGCCAGCCATTTCCACGAAGATTTCCGCTGGATCGGCAACCAAGGCTGCGGCACCAAGCCAGGCTTGGATGCCTTCCGCAACAATTGGCAACTGCCCCTGCGTGCGGCCTTCACCGAGCGAGAATACAAAACTGATCGCTTTATTTGTGAAGGGGAATGGGCGTCGTGCTTTGGCCATATCGAGGGCACCCATTCGGGCACCTTCATGGGGATCGCGCCCACCAACAAGCGCGTCAAAATTCCCTACATGGACTTCTGGAAAATCGACGGCAACCGCATAAAAGACAACTGGGTATCAGTCGATTTCGCCTTCGTCCTCGCCCAACTTGGCCGCGACGTGTTTAACGGGCACGGCTGGGAAAACTACGATAACGGAACCCTAACACCAACGCACCCTGCATGAGGAATTTGAAATGACTGTGACCTATCTCAAGCGCGGGAAACCCGAATCTGAACGGGCGGCTGATAATGACATTGTGCGGGCCACCGTCGAAGCGGCACTAAAGGATATCGAGGCGCGTGGAGATGTGGCCGTGCGTGAAATGGCCGAAAAGTTCGACAATTACAGCCCTGCAAGCTACCGTCTTTCGGACGCGGACATTCAGGCTTTAATCGCAAAGGTTGATCCGCGCGATCTCGAGGACATTCGCTTTGCACAGGTGCAGGTGCGTAATTTCGCGCAGGCCCAGCGTGACAGTATGCTGGATATCGAAATTGAGACCCTGCCCGGTGTGTTTCTGGGCCACAAAAACATCCCCGTGCAATCGGTTGGGTGCTATGTTCCGGGCGGCAAATTTCCGATGGTTGCCAGCGCCCATATGTCCGTGGCCACCGCCGCCGTCGCTGGCGTTCCGCGTATCATCGCAGCGACCCCTCCCTTCAAAGGCGAGCCCAACCCCGCAGTGATTGCCGCAATGCATTTAGGCGGCGCGCATGAGATTTACGTTTTGGGCGGCATTCAGGGCATTGGCGCCATGGCACTTGGCACCGAGACGATTGAACCTGTGCATATGCTCGTCGGTCCGGGCAACGCCTTTGTGGCCGAAGCCAAGCGCCAGCTTTTTGGCCGTGTGGGGATTGATTTGTTCGCAGGTCCGACCGAAACAATGGTGATCGCCGACGAAACCGCCGCCGACGCCGAACTTTGTGCGACCGACCTTCTGGGACAGGCCGAGCATGGCTACAACAGCCCCTGTGTGCTTTTGACCAACTCCGAAAAATTGGCACGCGCCACAATGGCTGAAATCGACCGCCTCCTGAAAATCCTCCCCACGGCCGACACCGCGTCGAAAAGTTGGGAAGACTACGGCGAGATTATCGTCTGTGATACCTATGACGAAATGCTGGAGGTGGCCGACGATATTGCCTCCGAACACGTGCAGGTCATGACCGACCGCGACGATTGGTTTCTGGAAAAAATGACCTGTTATGGTGCCTTGTTCTTGGGGCCACGCACGAATGTTGCCAACGGCGATAAAGTCATTGGAACAAACCACACTTTACCAACGAAGAAGGCGGGTCGCTATACCGGTGGTCTCTGGGTTGGCAAGTATCTCAAAACTCACAGCTACCAACGGATCACCACCGACGAGGCCGCCGCGGCCATTGGCGCCTATGGCTCTCGTTTGTGTATGCTGGAAGGGTTCGTGGCCCACGCCGAACAATGCAACCTCCGCGTTCGCCGCTATGGGGGGATCAACGTGCCCTATGGCGAACGCGCCCCTTATAAGGAGGCCGCAGAATGACTCTGCCACGTACACCTTCCATGCGCCTCGATGGCAAACGTGCCCTCGTGACGGGTGCGTCGTCTGGAATCGGTCAAGCCTGCGCCGTTGCTTTGGCCGAGGCTGGCGCGCATGTGGTTTGTGCCGCGCGGGGCGTTGAAAAACTATCGGCCACGGTAGATGAAATGGCCAGCAATGGTTGGTCGGCGGAAACGCTGTTGTTGGACCTGTCCAACCTTGAGGCCACGAAGGCCGCAGTGGACGCGCAAGACCCATTTGATATCGTCGTGAATTCAGCTGGGCTGGCCCGCCACTCGCCCGCCTTGGACACAACACCCGAGGACTACGACGCCGTCATGGGGCTCAATCTGCGGTCGGCGTATTTCTTGTCGATCTACGCGGCACGCCGCATGACTGGGGCGGGGTCGATCATCCATATCAGCAGCCAGATGGGCCATGTTGGCGGCATTGATCGCGCCGTCTATTGCGCGTCAAAGCACGGGCTTGAGGGGATGGTCAAGGCCATGGCCATCGAATGGGGACCACGTCAAATTCGCGTCAACACCATTTGCCCAACGTTCATTCGCACGCCACTTACGGCGGTGACGTTCGAAAACCCCGAACGCGCCGCATGGATTACCGAAAAGATCAAACTTGGTCGCGTCGGCGAAGTTGAGGACATCATGGGGGCCGTTCTTTATCTGGCCTCGGACGCGTCCTCTCTGGTAACTGGTACCTCAATGCTCATAGACGGAGGTTGGACAGCAGACTGATGGCAAACGAAAAAATCACATCACTACAAGTCGCGCTAAAGGCGGGCGTTAGTCAATCGGCAGTCAGCCGTGTCTACACGCCCGGAGCCTCGGTTTCAAAAGCAACGCGTGAGAAGGTGGACAAAGCCGCGACAGCATTGGGGTATCGCCCCAACGTTTTGGCCCGTGCAATGATTACCGGAAAAAGCCGCATCATTGGCCTTGTTGTCGCCTATCTTGAAAACCAGTTCTATCCCGAAGTCGTTGAACGCCTGTCAATTGCGCTGCAAGCCGAAGGCTACCACGTGCTCGTTTTCATGGCCGCCCCCACCATTGGCGACGTTCAGGACGTTATGAAAGAAATTCTGGATTATCAAGTGGATGGCATCGTGCTGGCCTCAGTATCCATGTCATCAGAACTTACGGCGCGGTGCAACGATCATGGCATCCCTGTCGTTCTCTTTAATCGGGACCAAGACGATCCGTTGATGTCGTCCGTCACGACTGACAATCGCCGTGGCGGTCGTGAAATCGCAGCGCATTTCGCAGCCCTTGGTCACACGAAAATCGGCTACATCGCCGGATTTGAAGGGGCCTCAACCCAACGTGACCGTGAATCGGGGTTCCGTGACGGGCTTGAAGAGGCAGGCCTTGCCCTGTCCTTTCGGGAGAACGGCGGATTTAAATACGAGATGGCCCGCGCCGCAGCGCTTGAGATGTTTGCCGGCTCCGACCGTCCCGACGCCGCCTTTGTGTGCAACGATCATATGGCCTTCGCGGTGATGGACGCGTTGCGCTCCAAGCTGGGTCTGCGCATTCCCGAAGACGTCAGCATCGCTGGATTTGATGATGTGCCCATCGCCGCATGGCCGGCCTATGATTTGACCAGCTATCGCCAGCCGATCAACCGGATGGTGGCGCAAACCGTCGAGACCATCTTGACCCGCATCAAAGACCCCGCCGCGCCGCCTCAAAAAGTGCAATTTCAAGGCGAACTGATCTTGCGCGGCTCCACCAAGACTTTGAAGGCATAGGGATGCGCGGTTTTAACCCAAAATGGCGTGATGTGCCCGACTATATCATCGGTATAACCAAAGAGATTTGGGAGGATCGCAAGATCGGCTCCCTGCGCGACCTCTATGCCGACGGGCTGATCGTCCGCTCTCCTGCATCGGTGGTGGTCGACAACTCAAACGTCATCGCGGCCACCATGGCAACGCTTGCTGAGTTTCCAGACCGCGAGTTGCTCGGCGAAGACGTTATCTGGTGCGACGATCCCGCAGGCGCGACTGCCACCTCCGATGCCTACCTCTCGTCGCATCGTTTGATCTGCACCGCGACCCATTCACACGCTGGCATGTACGGCCCCCCCACAGGACGTAAAATCGCCTACCGCATCCTTGCAGATTGCGCGATCCGCGACGGCGCGGTTTACGACGAGTGGCTGGTCCGCGACCAATCCGCAATCGTGCAACAATTGGGCTTTGACGTTGTTGAGTGGACCCGCGACCTGATTGCCCGTGAAGGCGGCCCAACGGCCTGCGTGCCGCCCATGACACCCGCGAGCGACGTGGCTGGTCCCTACGACCGCAAAGGCAACGACAATGTATGGGGCGAGCGCTATGCCGCGACGATAAACGCCCTCATGGCCGGCGAGTTGGACGCTATTCCACGCCACTATGATCGCGCCTGCGCGTTGCACTATCCCAGCGGCCAAAACGGACAGGGGTGGGCCGAAGCCGACGCCTTTTGGATCGGCCTGCGCGCCGCCTTTCCCACTGCCACCTTCAAAATCGAACATATCGTTGGCCGCGATGATCCCTTGATGCCACCGCGTGCCGCGCTGCGCTGGTCGCTGCATGGCAAGCACAGTGGCTGGGGCCGGTTTGGCACACCCACAGGTGCCGAGGTCTATATTATGGGCATGTGCCACGCCGAATTCGGGCCATTCGGCGCTGGCGACCCCACAATCCGCCGCGAATATGCGCTCATTGATGAAACAGCGATCTGGAAACAAATTTTACTCCATACAGGACAGCACACATGAAGGGCTTTTCCCCCCAATTCAAAGACTTCCCAGACTACATCTTGAAAATTACCAAGGAAATCTGGGAAGACCGTGGCCTCTCGACGTTGCACCACTACTACGGCAAAGATATCCCGATGCGCTTCCCCTCGGGGCTGGTCACGGGCAATGCAGGCGTCATCGACGGGACGCTCGCGACACTGGCCGAATTTCCCGACCGCCAACTTCTGGGCGAGGACGTCATCTGGTCGCAAGACAGCACAGACCCCGAACGCTACCTGTCTTCGCACCGTGTTTTGACGACTGCCACCCACACAGGGCACGGCCTGTACGGTCCGCCAACGGGCAAAAGTTTCGTGATCCGTGGGATCGCCGATTGCGCCGCCAAAAACGACGTGATCGACGATGAATGGCTGATCCGTGACGCAGGCGGCATTGCGCGGCAACTGGGCTGGGAACCCGCCGACTATGCCCGTTATCAAATTCAGCAAGAGGGTGGCCCCGAGACCTGTCAGCGTCCATTCCACCCGCGCGATGACGTCATCGGCCCCTATACGGGACGCGGTAACGACAACGAATGGGGCCAAAGGCTCGCCTCCATCCTCACCCGCATTATGGACAAGGATTTCACCGTTATCCGCGCCGAATACGACCGTGCCGTGCGCACGGAACATTGGGGATCACGCGGTGGCTGGTCGTATGGCTTTGCCGAGACGGACTGGATGCGTCTGCGCTCGTCCTTCCCGACGGCGACGTTCGAAATCCACCACGTCATTGGTCGATCTGACGCCGGCACTCCCAATCGTGCGGCGGTGCGTTGGTCCCTTACGGGCAAACACAGCGGCCACGGATTTTTCGGAGCGCCAACTGGGGCCGAGATCCATATCATGGGCGCGACCCACGCCGAATGGGGCGAATGGGGCTTGCGGCGCGAATTTACCGTTCTGGACGAGGTCGCGATTTGGAAACAAATCCACTTGCACACCGGAAACGTAGAATGAGCCGTTTTGCCACCCTGCCCGACTATATCCAAGGCGTCACTTACGAGATTTGGGAGGGACGCCAGATCGCGTCGCTGCATGAATCCTATGGCAAGGACATGATCATGCGCTCCACGGCGGCGCTGATCATCGGGACCGAGGGCGTGATAAAGGACACCCTCGCAAGTCAAGCCGTCTTCCCCGACCGCGAAATCCTTGCCGACGACGTGATTTGGTCGGGCACCGAAAAGGACGGCTATCTATCGTCGCACCGCTCAATCATCACGGGGCGACATACGGGCCACGGCGTGTTCGGCCCCCCGACGGGCAAAGTTGTAACGACCCGCTGTATCGCGGATTGTTTCGTGCAAGACGACGTTATTACCGACGAATGGCTCTGCTATGACGTGTCCTCGATGGTGCAGCAAATGGGCCACAGCCCGCGCGATTGGGCCACAGCATCCATTGCACGCGAAGGCGGGCCGGAGACTGCCCAGCGCCCCTTCACCCCCGATCAGGACCGCCCCGGCCCCTATACGGGCACGGGCAATGACCACGACCTTGGCACACGCCTGGCCGATATTTTGACGCATATCATGGACTATGACGTCGCGGTTATTGGCAAAACCTATGATCGCGCGGCCCATATCTACCATGCAGGAAACGTCACGGGCTGGGGACGTTCCTTTGCCGAGGCACAGTGGATGCAATTGCGCAGTGCCTTTCCGGACGCCAAATTCGAGGTGCATCATCGCATTGGGCGCTCAGATCAGGGAGAGCCAGACCGCGCCGCCGTACGCTGGAGCCTGACGGGTCATCACACTGGTTATGGTGTTTTCGGAGCGCCAACAGGAGCACCGGTTCACATCATGGGATTCACCCACGCAGAGTTCGGCCCGTGGGGCTTGCGCCGCGAATGGAGCCTTTGGGACGAGGTCGCGATCTGGAAACAAATCCTCCTTCACGAGGCACAAACATGATCCGCATCGCTCGCACCCTTTTGCATCGTCATGGCGTTCTGGCCAGCTGTCGGGCGCGCAGATTAAACCCGCATCCGCTGGGCCAAATAGCGCCCTCCAAACAGCTACACTAAACCAGATACATCAAGACGTTCTCAGGAGAGACACAAAATGACCCCATCAGAAATGGAAAAACGCATTGTCCGCTATGGCGACCTAATGCCTTGCAAAACTGCCTTTATCGACGCCCACACACCGGGGAGTAACCAAAAAGAAAACTTCACCATCATCGGCGGAGGCGTGTCGGAAAGCGCCGACCAGCACGTCCATATCTCCGATCAAGTGGGCTTTAATATCGGCGCGGCGGGCCAACCTCCCCACTGTCGCAATTCTCTACACAGCCACCGCACAGCGGAAGTGTTTTTCATCCTTTCGGGCCGCTGGAGGTTTTTCTGGGGTCGCTGGGGCGATGCGGGCGAAGTGATCCTTGAAGAAGGGGATATCATCAATATTCCCACGGGCATCTTTCGCGGCTTTCAAAACATCGGCACCGACTATGGGATGATCATGGCCGTCCTTGGCGGCGATGATGCAGGCGGTGGCGTGATCTGGGCCCCCCAAGTGATCACCGATGCCGCCGATCACGGGCTGGTACTTGGCGAAAACGGCAAGCTTTACGACACCAAAAAGGGCCAAAACCTGCCTGCGGATGTGAAGCCGATGCCGTTGCTAACAGAAGAGCAGTTGAAAGATTACCCCGAGCCCACAACCCGCGATGTGGTCCCGCATTATGTCGCGCGCTATTATGATCTCTATGCAATGGGCGATAGCGAACCTGCGAAAGTCATTGGCGAAAACGGCATCTTGCGCGACAAACCGGGGTTTGAGGTGGATTTCATCACCCGTGGTTCGGCCCCGTCAGTGATGCACAGCCACGACAAGAATACCGTTTTGATGCCCATGCGCGGTCATTGGAAACTGACGTATGACGGCGGCAGCGCAACGCTAAATCCGGGCGATACCGTCGCCATTCCACCGAATGTAGCGCACTGCATCACCCCCTCAATGACGGGTGAGTCCTCCCTGTATCGTGTGACGCAAACCGCTGACCCAGCGGGCTTGACGTGGCAAGGATAAATTCGTCAACTGACTGATATAAAAAAGAAAAGAGGCCCCTATGACCAAAATCCTAACCAGCCATGTTGGCAGTCTTCCGCGCACCCAAGAGGTGGTAGATTTCATCTTTGCGCGTGAAAACGGCACGGACTACGATCAGGGGGCCTTTGATGCGGCCATGACGGCGGCGGTGTCCGAAACCGTGCGCCATCAGGTCGCTTCCGGCGTTGACATCGTCAGTGACGGCGAAACCTCCAAGATTAGCTATGCCACCTACGTCAAAGACCGCTACACGGGTTTTGACGGCGACAGCCCACGCAACGCCCCTGCTGACCTCAAACAATTTCCGACCTATCTGAAACGATTGGCCGGCGACGGCGGATCGCCCCAATATGCACGCCCCATGTGCGTGGGCAAAGTGACCTCAAAAGGCCAAGGCGAATTGGAAAAAGACATCGCCAATCTAAAGGCCGCAATGGCGCAACACGGCGCAGAGCGCGGATTTATGAATGCCGCCAGCCCCGGGGTGATTTCACTCTTCCTGCAAAACGATTTCTATCCCACCCGCGAGGCCTATTTGGCAGCTTTGGCGGATGCGATGAAAGCTGAATATGAAACCATTGTCGCCAGTGGTTTAGACCTGCAACTGGACTGCCCCGATCTGGCCTTGTCGCGACACATGTTGTTCAATGATCTGAGCGACGACGAATTCCTCAAAATCGCCGCCTCCCATGTCGAGGCGCTGAACCATGCGTTGCAAAACGTGCCGCAAGACAAGGTGCGCATCCATATTTGCTGGGGCAATTACGAGGGGCCACATGTCTGTGATATCCCTATGTCCAAGATGTTTGACACCCTGATGAGCGCCAAGGCGCGCTATACGTTGTTTGAAACCTCAAACCCGCGCCACGGCCACGAATGGGCGGTATTTCGCGACCGCAAGGCCGATATCCCCGACGACAAAGTGCTCGTCCCCGGTGTGGTCGATACTACGACCAACTTCGTCGAACATCCCGAATTGATCGCGCAACGGATTGAACGCTTTAAAGACATCGTAGGGGCCGAGCGCGTTATCGCGGGCACCGATTGCGGGTTTGGCACCTTTGCAGGCTTTGGCGCGGTCGATCCCGATATCGCCTATGCCAAGCTTTCCGCCCTCTCCGAAGGAGCGAAACTGGCCTCATGATCCCGCTAGTCCTGCTGCCCGGTATGATGTGCGACGCACGGTTATTTGCCCCGCAAATCGCGGCGTTTTCGGCGCATCACGTCGTGCATGTGGCCCCCCTAATCGCCACGCAGACCATCACGGGCTTGGCGCAAAACGTCCTAGGCAAAGCGCCGCCGCGTTTTGCGCTGGCGGGGCTATCTATGGGCGGTATAGTCGCGATGGAGGTTATACGTTTGGCCCCAGAACGCGTGGACAGGATTGCCTTTTTGGATACCAACCCTTTGGCGGAACTTCCCGAAGTCGCAGCCGCGCGCGAACCGCAGATTATCAAGGTACAGACGGGACACCTGCACTCTGTGATGCGCGACGAGATGAAGCCACGCTATCTCGCCGACGGCCCCGCACGGCAAGAGATTTTAAACATCTGCATGGACATGGCAAAAGCGCTAGGCCCCGAGGTTTTCGTCCGCCAATCGCGCGCGCTCCAATCCCGCCCCGATCAGCAGGACACCCTGCGCCACATCACCGTGCCGACGCTCGCACTTTGCGGACGGTTTGACACCCTATGCCCCGTGCAGCGACATGAACTGATCTGTGCATTGGTTCCCAACGCCACTCTTACCGTCATCGAGGGCGCGGGCCATTTACCCACGCTCGAACAACCCGACCTAACAAATGCCACACTCACCCGCTGGCTGGAGACTGATACATGACCCCCGAACTTCTCGCACTCCTGCGCTCTGTTGATACGCCTACCGTCTGCAACGCCATCGAAGTCGCCCAAGGCAAGCGCGGTTTTAACGCCTTCACCCGCGGCACAATGCTGATCAATGATCCCGTCGGCGTGGTTGTCGGCTATGCCAGCACCGCCAAAATTGCCGCCATAACCCCGCCAAGCGAGCCCGCAGATGTGATCCGCGCCCGTCGCATGGCCTATTACAAACAAATGGCAGAAGCCCCCAAACCCTCTGTCTGTGTCGTTGAGGACGAGGACTATCCCCACGCCATTGGCGCCTTTTGGGGCGAAGTGAATACGACAATCCACAAGGGCTTTGGTCTGTCGGGGACGTTGACCAACGGCGTGATGCGCGACCTTGGAGATATGGCACCAGATTACCCCGTGGTGGCGGGTTCCATCGGCCCCAGTCATGGCTTCGTCCACGTCACCGAACTTGACGGCCCCGTGACGATCTTTGGACTAACAGTGTCCCCTGGGGATTTGGTCCACGCGGACCAGCACGGGGCGGTCGTTGTGCCACCCGAGGTGATCGACCACCTCGCCCAAGCAATCACCAAGATGCAGGAAACCGAGCAGTTGGTCCTTGGCCCAGCACAGGAAGCTGGCTTTGATTTCGCACGGTTTGAAAAAGCTTGGGCGAATTTTGAACGCGCACGCACATGAAGATCGATCCCGCCGACCTGTCGATTGACGAAGCCGCGACGGCGCTGCGATCCGGAACGTTAACAGCCACCATCCTTGTCGCGGCACACCTCCAAAGGATCGCGGACCGCAACCCAGCGATTGGCGCGTTTGTGCATGTGGCCCCTGAAGACGCCACGGCCGCAGCACAGGCAGCAGATACCGCTTTTGCGGCAGGGCAGGATTTCGGCCCGCTGCACGGTATTCCCTTCGCAATCAAGGATATTTTCGACGTAGCAGGGTGGCCTGTGCGCTGGGGATCACGCTTGCAAAAAGATCGTATCGCAACCTCCACCGCCCCCTCTGTGCAAACCCTGCTGGACGCAGGTGCGGTTCCTTTGGGCTTGGTTGCGACCTATGAGTTGGCGACCGTTGGTCCCGATCAACACAGCCTCTATGCACAGCCCCGCAACCCATGGAATCCCGCCCATGTGACGGGTGGCTCCTCGTCTGGATCGGCGGCGGCTGTGGCCTCTGGAATGGTACGCATTGCCCTTGGAACAGATACGGGCGGATCGGTGCGCAGCCCCGCGTCCTACTGCGGGGTTGTCGGACTTAAGCCAACTTATGGCGCGGTGTCCCTTGACGGCGTCATGCCCCTTGCCACGGCTCTGGACCATGTCGGCCCGATTGCGCACAACGTCACAGAGGCGGCTGCAGTCTTTGCCGTTCTGACAAAATCTGCACGCGCCGAACTGTTGGGTGTGGTTGGAACGCGTATTGCCTATGGCCGCGCGTGGTGTGCCGACACGGCGGCCGATCCGGCCCTCGAACCCCTGATGGATGAAGCCGCCTCGGTCCTATCCCTTTGTGGCGCCCAAGTGAGCTTGGTTGAATTGCCTGATTATGCCGCCGTTGAAGCCGCGGCAGCCCAAATCATCCTTGCCGGAGAATACGCGTCCCATGGCCATACAATTGAGGCGCAACCGTCGGATGTGGGGCCGGCCGCTGCGAAAAGCATCCTGTCCGGAAAATCCGTCACTTCGCGCCAACTCGTGGCTGCACAGAAATTTGTCGGAGGGTTTGGCGCAGCAGTTGATACACTTCTGAGGGACCATGACGTCCTGATCCTACCAACCACAATGGCCCCCGCGCCACCGTTTAGCGCCTTTGCCGAGGGCAAAACCGTATGGACAGCGATGCGTACCTTGCCATTCAACGTGACGGGCCACCCTGTCCTGAGCGTTCCGATGGGATTTGCCAACGGATTGCCGATGGGCCTACAGATCGTAGGACGGCACGGCGACGAAGCCACCGTGTGCCGTGTCGGCGCGGCTTTTGAAGCCGCCACCGACCACGGCGCGGGCGACCCTTACAGCGCTTGAAGCCGGTCCAGTCGCAACTGGGCCGCGCGTCTGTGACCGTCTAGGCCTTCACTCGTGCTTTGACGCACGGCGGACGGCCCAACGGCCATCACCCCCTCGGGCTCCATCCATTGATGGGTCGCGATTTTCACATAGGTTCCAACCCACAACCCTCCAGTATAACGCCCCGCCGCCATGGTCGGCAGCGTGTGGTTGGTACCACAGCATTTGTCGGAATAGACAACACTCGCCAGCTCGCCGATGAACAAAGAGCCGTAGTTGCGCAGCTTTTCCGCGAAGGCTTTGGGATCAGCTGTATGAACCTGTAAGTGCTCGGCGGCAATGAAATCAGAGTAGGCAATCATCGTGGCCTCGTCGTCGCAAATCGCGATTTCGCCATAGTCCCGCCATGCTTGTTCGGCCGTTTCTGCGGTGGCAAGAACCTTAAGTTGCTTCTCGATCTCGTCTTTGACGGCATGTGCCAAGTCGGAATCCGTGGTGATCAAACCGACACGCGTGCGCACATCATGCTCCGCTTGGGCCAGCAGATCGGTCGCGATCATCTCCGCGTCGCCCGTATGATCGGCAAGGGTGTAAATCTCGGAGGGTCCGGCGAGTTGGTCGATGCCAATTGGCCCAAAAACCTGCCGCTTGGCCTCGTTGACGTATGCATTGCCCGGCCCCACGATCTTGTTAACGGCGGGAACGGTTTCGGTGCCAAACGCCATCGCTGCAATCGCTTGAGCGCCGCCAATGCGGAAAATGCGATCAGCCCCCGCCAAATGACAGCCCGCAATCATCGCCCGATGCGCATTCGGTGGCAAACAAGCGATAACCTCATCCACGCCCGCGACTTTGGCCGGAACAATAGTCATGATCGGCGCGGACAACAGCGGATAGCGGCCCCCCGGCACATAGCAACCCACCCGTTCAATCGGAATAATCCGGTGCCCAAGATGAACACCTTTGCGGATTTCTATTTCAAGTGGCAGCATCGTTTCCAGTTGCGCCTCCGCAAACTTGCGTACGTTTGCAATCGCAAATTCAGTGTCTGCGCGCGTTTGCGGATCAAGCTCCCTGAGAGCGGCTTCGCGGTCCTCAAGCGACACCTCAAATTCGGTCAGATCACTTTGGTCAAACTTCAAAGCAAATTCTGCGACGGCGTGATCACCGTCCTTTTGAACTGCAAACAGGACTTTACTCACCAAATTTGAGATATCCGTCGCGTCTGATGCTCCGTTGTCTTTTGGTTTGCAAAGCTGGTGAATACCCTTGAACGGTGGGCAAGTGGACTGCATAACTTTTCCTATTCGATAGAGATTGAGTGTGAAATTTCTAGAGGAATACTATCAACGTCCAATAATATTGCAAACGTATTCAATCATTCGAAGCGTAATTTTTTCTCGGAAATAGCTTTAGCTGGCGTGAGGTACCCTCACTCCCTAAACGCTTGTCGCGCGTATTTTCACAGATCTGCTCTCAAGCCAGTTGGCGGCAATTGCCAATGGTCGCCAGATGGAAGCTCGGGAAAATTTTCAGCCCCAAGCCGCCGCCATCAAGTTTCCGCCAGCAATTCACCTAGAAACTTTACAACGAGATCATGATCATCCCGTTGCGATAGCCCCGAAACCGTCACCGTCCCAATCGGGCCCGTTTCCTTGATCAGAATTGGAAACGCCCCGCCGTGCGCCGCATAACGGCTCTCCTGCAACAGGTATTTCGCTTCCATTGTTGTTCCCAGAGCGCGCAGGTGCGTCCCCATATAGAACGAGCTATGGCCAAACCGGTTCACGACACGGTTTTTGCGTTGAATCCAGACCTCGTTATCGCGGCGAGCCCCCGTCAGTGCACAGGTAAAAAGGCATTGCCCGTTGCGGGAAATATTAACCGAGATCGGTAAGTCATGTTCCTGACCATGCGCCATCAACCGAGCGCCAAGCGTCAACGCCATATCAGTGCTGAACTTCGGAAACACCAGTTGCGCTTCCTGTGCTGCCAATGTTTCCAAGAGCGCTTTTTCATCTTCAATCGTCATTCTTCAACCTTATCCCTGATGTCACCACAGACATCATTTTAGACACACCGCAAATGGAATGTATTTTCTGCATGTTGTGGGCGTTTCGGGCTTCAATCAAGCCTGCTGTTCGGGCGACCCCCTCAATGGGCAACAAATCCCCGAATGTCGTGGGGTTATCGCGCCGTATTAACGCGATGAAAAGCGAGTTGGCCCGCTTGGCGCAATCGGTACACAGTCGCGAAAACGTCCGGAATTTTCCAACCCTGTAAGGTGATCGCCTGATCTAAGGCCGCCATCTCTCCTACGGGCAAACGGCGGCGGTTAACTTTGATGATCCCTCATTCCTTGCACGCAATGCTAAACGCGCTTTTTAAAGGACTTGGAATTTCGTATACCTTGCATGGCGATTTTAATGGTTTTTAGCGCAATTCAGTAAGAGAAACGCCCCCACAACCCCCTGAATAACCTCATATAAAAAGGGATCTTCACTGCATCGGGTAAAAATACTGGTGCGCTCTAGAAGCAAAGTTTAATGTTTTATTTCAATAATTTGTGAAAAAAATTCGTAAATAGATCGTAATTACGCTTAGGTTTTTTGCTTTCGACTAGTCAAGTTTGAAACGTTCCCTACAGAGCAATTACTGTGACATAAGGAATTCCACAGCTTTGGCCTATTGGGGCAAGGCACCGAGGTCAGCTCAGCGGAGAGGCTGTGTGGAAACCCGGCTGATCTTGGTGCCCTTAAGAGTTTTTGACGTTCGTGTCCATTTTGGCACGATATCGTTATTCCGCTACCCTGATGGATCATGGTGGCGCTCAGGACAGTCTTCGGCCTATC